>JBEKKG010000051.1:0-16022 GCA_050010835.1 Planctomycetota bacterium | reverse complement strand
TCCACCATCTCTAACATCGGCTGAATCCTGGAGTTCCAGGATACCTGCTTAGTGGCAGTGCGGCTGTAACCTAAGGGCCGAAACGTATCAACTGATACGTTTCCCGCTTTGGAGGCCGTACTTATGCACAGGAAAACGAGCCCGAAGTACCGCAGTCAGAAATCCGAGAATGGCAATCGCGCCTTCGTTGAACTTGATGGTGTGCGCCACTACCTCGGCGGATACGGCACCACCGAAAGCCACCAAGAATATCATCGCCTTCTGGCTGAGTGGAACGCCAATGGGCAACAACTGCCTGTGGCGCAGTGCACGATCACGGTTGTTGAATTGCTGGCGCGCTTCCTGGAGCACGCCAAGACGTACTACGTGAAGCCCGATGGCACGCAGACCGCCGAAGTGTCGTCCTTCAAGCAGGTCATCAAACTTCTCAAGGGAATGTACGGTGGCCGGAAGGTCACGGACTTCGGGCCTTTGGCGCTGAAGGCTGTGCGGGAGCAGATGATCCAGATGGAGTGGGTTCGCGGCCACATCAATAAGCAAGTTGGCAGGCTCAAGCTGATCTTCCGTTGGGGTGTCGCGGAGGAGTTGGTGCATGCCAGCGTGTATCAAGCGCTGCTTGCCGTCCCTGGCCTGAAGCGCGGGCGTTCGACCGCGAAGGAATCTGAACCGGTCATGCCTGCACCGGAGGCCCACATAGAGGCGGTTCGCCCGCACGTGTCCCCGCAGGTCTGGGCGATTATTCAGCTTCAATTACTGACCGCCGCCAGGTCGGGGGAATTGGTGATTATGCGTCCCAAAGACCTAAACAGGTCTGGCTCAGTTTGGACATACGGGCCGCAGGATCACAAGACCGCGCACTTCGGTCATGAGCGGACAATCTATGTTGGTCCGCGTGCGCAGGAGATCCTGGCCCCATACCTCCTGAGTCGAGGGCCGGAGGACTATCTCTTCAGCCCTGAAGAGGCTGAGGCAAAACGGAGGGCAAAGCTGCACCAGCAACGCAAAACACCCCTTTCATGTGGCAACCGGCCCGGCACTAACCGTGTTGACGAGGCTAAGTGTAAGCCAGGAGATCACTATACGCAGGAGAGCTACCGGCGCGCAATCCAGCGCGCCTGTAAAAAAGCCGACGTGTCTTCATGGCACCCGCACCAACTGCGCCACAACGCCGCAACACGGTTGCGGGCAGAGTTCGGGCTGGAGGTCGCCCAGATCATGTTGGGGCACGCCCGCGCCGATGTAACTCAACTCTATGCTGAGGCCAACCGCGCAAAGGCCCTCGACACAGCCGTCAAGGTGGGATAGGTGAACATGGAGGCAGTGCGCCTGCCGCAGCGTAAGGCCCATGACAGCCCAGAACCATGGAGGTAATTTGTGCCCCGGAAAAAGAAATCGACGATTCGCAGGTGGCCGCGCGATGAGTGTGTCAAAGCCGCGAACGATCTGCTGACTGAAAAAGCCCCTCGTGTTCCTCTTGTTGACAATGTTGGGCGGGCGGTGTTGGTGCTTGTTCTCAACGAGGCTGGTATGAATCTTGACTACCGGGAGTTTGATAAGCGGTGGAAGGAACTGCGGCAGGGGTCAAGCTATGCAGCGGGAGGCGGCTTGCCGGTCGTGATCGCCGCAACCGAGACGGGTGCAATTGAGATCCGCCAGAGCCCTGACTCGCCCCTGCCCCTGGACGATCTACTTGAGAAGCTCGATGAGATCTGGCGCGGCGATTTGAAAAAGGCAGTCAGACTCGGTGATCCCGGCGATGATGTCTGCATCCTGGGCCGCGATTATCCCCACGTGACCTTCGCACAGTACAACGTTGCCAAAGCGCTGCTGGAACTTGGTGAAGACGGTGCGATTGAAAAAGAGTTGATTCGCAAAAGCGGGCACAGTGACGCCAGGAAAATCCTGAAGAGACTGGCCGCGAAGGATGGATGGAAGGACGTGGTTCAGCTTGCCGGGCGGCATGGTGGCCGTTATCGCATCAAAACTTAAACCCCCAGAAGTCCCCGCGTTGGGTGTCTCGTTACGTTATCTGCAAATGCTACTATGCACGCCAGCAGATGAAAAATCTGCAGGAGGTGCAAATGGCTATCAACATTCAAAACGAACAGTTACTCTCGCTGAAGGACGCAGCGAAGGTGCTCCCGCCGGTTGACGGGAAGCGCCCGCATATCAGCACTATGTGGCGATGGTGTAGGCGCGGTTTGCGTGGCATCAGGCTGGAATACGTTCGCCTGGGGCATCGCGTCTGCACGTCTGCGGCTGCATTGTCGCGGTTCACCAACAATTTGGCGGCTGCGGATGAGTCCGCACCCAGCACCCAGGTAGTCAACAGCCCGCATACAAATCGGCCCTGCCCCCGCGCAAGGGAGCGGGCAATCCAAGAAGCAGAGGCCGTTCTGGCCAGGGATGGCATCTGAAGTTTGACAAAAAAAAAAACGCCACGGCTGCAACCGTGGCGCCAACCGCGAATCTCGCGGGCTCCCCGATGGGGGCGGGGCATGATGAACAGAATATCAGGCGAAGGGCCAGAACGCCAGACTCCAATCGAGACCGTGGAATGGATCGCGCATGTGCGCCAAGACCCGGAAAGTGTGGTCCTGGCCGATTCCAGGAACTGCGTTGTATGCTGCCAGATGTTCACGCCTTCTGGACGGCAGACCACGTGCTCACGGGAATGCCGTAGAGCTCACAGGAAGGCCCTACGAAAGCAGCGTTGGGAGAAGTTGTCCCCAGAGGAAAATGCTCAGCGTCTGGCAAAGGATAATGCCCGCCGGCTGCTGACAGTTCATGTCTGCGAACAGTGTGGGTCCGAATTTTATCCGCGCAAAGATGGCCAGCAGTATTGCGGCCGACAGTGTTCTGATGCTGCTCGAAGGAAGGCATGTCCTGAACCGACTGCCGTTGAATTGGCGCCCGATCCTCAAGCCGAGCAGCGTTTCAAACAAATGGTGGCGGAGCTGAAAGGGTGCTGGGGAACGCGGAGACCATTTGCGCGCAGATCGTACTATGCGCCAGAACTTGAGGAATTGGGATTGCCGTTGAACGTCCGGGAAGCTGCTAAGTCCCTGGGCGTTTCATGTGCCGCGTTGAGCCAGAGAATCCACCGCCACATCCATCACAATCCGGCCAAAGTGCTCGCACCCAAGCGCCAGTATCGGAGAAGGAGTTGGGCTGTGAGTGCCGTTGCGAAGCCTCAAAGCAAGCGGTTCTATAACACCGCACATGACATTTTGGGGTCAGAATCGGGACCGATAGGAACAATGGTGACGGACGGAACATCACCAGCACAAGCGACGGCATTTAGAGTTTGAGAAGAAAAACGCCACGGCCTGCCAGCCGTGGCGCAAACCGCCAATTTCGCGGGGGCCAATCGAGGTGACCCATGACAAGAGTACCAGAAAAAGCAGATATTCCCAGTGAAAACAGCGGCCCACCGACACAGGACCTGTTGTTTCCGGGAATCAATATCACAGGCCGCAGCCTATCACTGTGCGACCAGAAACAGATGGCGGTCCAGCGCGGTTTCAAAGCCGAGACGCTGAATACCATGGGCTTCTTCTCGGTGACCGCAGAGGACTTGCCGGCGCTCGGCGTGACCGTGCCGTTTGACAAACTGCCGAGCACTATCGCCGCGCCCTACCTCAGTGAATGTGCAAATGGCTTGACGCTGGCACGCATCCACAAGACTTCCGCCGAAGGCTTTGAGTATCCGCCGTACCTCACGCCTGTGCCAACAGGTAACAGTGACATCGTGATAACCGAGAGCGAGATCAAGGCGGCGATGGTCTTCCAATTGGGTGACCAGGGCGTTGGGCTGCAAGGCACGTACTCCTTTCTGAAGCGCGTCCCGGTGCTTGCCAACGCCATTAGGTCACGCGTCAACCAGGGCGCCTTCGTGTATGTGCTGCCTGACCACGAACGCCTGATAGTCGACGGAAAGCTGCTGGTGTACGAGCCAACGATTCAAATGATCCGCCTGGCCCATGGACTCAGTCTCGACCTGGGCTGCTCTGTGAAGGTGATCACGCTTCCGGACGAGTACATGGAGAAGAGCCGCACGCACACCGGTGAGCCGAAAATGAAGGCGGACCTTGACGGCTGCGTGGTCAAGGGCATGACGCAGGACGACTGGCGCAAGTTGAAAGAAAACGCAAAGCAGCCGTGGGAAATGGATGTTCCAGTGGCGTGCATTGTGGAGGCAATGGCCTCCGCGAACGCGGAGGAGTTCCTGACCACCACAAATCTCAAGCCGCGCACGACCAACCTTTCGGTGGACGACAGTTGCGCGGTGTGCAGGGCTCTGGCTGGCGTGCTGGCCAGGAAGTGCCAGGGGCAGGACGGGAATTTTGATAAGGCAAGGTTTGAACTCTACAAAAAGAGCGCCGTTGAGTGGGCAAAAAAGAACGGCCTCAAGAATGTCAACACCAAGACCTTTCACATCACATGGGCCGGCAACGGTGATACGCCCAAAGAAGACCTTATCGCCCATTGCATGAAGGAGACCGAGCTCGGCATTGTGTTGGTCAAGAAGGGCACCGCCGTGGAGGTCGTGGCGCCATTCCAGCTTGAAAGTGCAAAGTATGGGCTGGTCCATTACATCGGCGCACCCAAGACGCGCAGGTATGAAGCTGTGGTGAAGATTGTGTCTGGCGGGAAGCCCTCCAACCGCCGTGTCGTCATTGATGGCAATCTCTACGACTGCGAAGCATACACCAAAGCCGACCCGGACTTGGGCGTCGCGAACCCTAAACACTTCAGGATGTATACGGGCGCGAAGCTGCTGCTGCCAGACTTCCAGGCGCATACCCCGGAACTCGACACGCCGTTGTTTGTTGGATTGGTGCGCGAGGAAGTCCGAGTCTTTGCGCTGGCACAGGTGAAATTCCCGAATGACCACGACTGCTGGTACGACTGCGCTCAACTTTCCGACAGCGGGGATGCAAATAAGAGCTTCCAGGAGATTGCCGCCATCTCCACCAATGCCGATTCAGCCCTTGCCCACCTGCTCGGCGCGCCTTTGAAGGCGGCGTTGGGTGCATATCCCCACAGTTCCTGGGTTGGGGCACGTTATGCGGGAAAGACAACCATCGCCAAGGAAGTTTGTGAACGGACCGGGCTGAGACATATTGACGCGGACAAGCAACTGACCACCCGCTATCGCCAGTTGAGGGCCGTCGGCAATCACAACCTTGCCGTGTTCATTGATGAAGCGCCCCGCCTGCCTGTTGAAGCGGCCGGCGGCATGCTCGCCACCCTCAATGCGTGCTACAACGGTTCCGCCTGCACCCATGGACGCGACGGATATTACCAGCAGGAGGGGTGCGCGGTTCTATTGGGCCAGGATCGCCCCTTCACGGACGAGGCGTTGGATACCAAGCAGGTAATCACGCATTTTGCTCGCGAAGCACTTAAACAAGAGGCGTTGAGGGGCGCGATCCGGGCCAGGACGAAATTCCCGTTCACTGCCTGGCTGCAATATCTGGCCGCGAACTGTGACCGGGCGCAAACCATCCTGAACGAAAAGCAGGTTCTTCTGCGGGGCCTGTTGAGCAGCACTGGGGTCAACCCCGACTCGCCGGGACTCATACAGTGGCCAAGTTCGGACGTGAAGACCAAGACTTCTGCTCCTGTGCGTGATGGAGCGAAACCAGAGACCGGGAACCAGAAGCCCCTTTCTCAACCAGCGTCTGCGCAATCGGCTGCGTCTGCCCGGAACACCACAGCGCTCCCGAAGGAGATGTCGCTCGACCTGGGCGGCGGCGTGAAGATGGAAATGGTGCTCATCAAGGCCGGAGAGTTTATGATGGGAGAGAAGGGCGTTGCTGAGCCTGTGCATCCGGTGAAGATCAGCAAGCCGTTCTATATGGGCCAGTATCATGTGACGCAAGAGCAGTACGAGGCTATGATTGGCAAGAATCCGGCACCATTCAAGGGACCGAAGAACCCGGTAGAGCAAGTGTCATGGGACGATGCCCAGGAGTTCTGCAAGATAGTGAGTCAGAAGGCGGGGAAGACCGTGCGCTTGCCAACGGAGGCGGAATGGGAATATGCCTGCCGCGCGGGCACAACGACGAAGTTCAACCTTGGCGACAAGGATTCGGACCTGGAGCGGGCAGCGTGGTTCAATAAGAACTCAGGGGGGCACACGAACCCCGTCGGGCAAAAGGAACCGAACGCCTTTGGTCTCTACGACATGCACGGGAACGTGTGGCAGTGGGTGCAGGACTACTTCAGCGACAAGTACTACGTTGATTCTCCGCCCGTTGATCCGAAAGGCCCGGCCAACGGAGGAGCCCGTGTTCTGCGCGGCGGTGGTTGGGCTTGTGCCCCGTTGTTTTGCCTCGCCGCTTACCGCGGCAGGAGCGATCCTGGCGGCCGGACGAATTGCGGCTTTCGGTGCGCGCTGGAATACCCTCCCCTGATAGACACCCGAGGAGAAGCAGGGAAGCCGGACACTGGCATGTCGGCGCAGACCCATGGCGCAGCATTCATGCCTATGCTTGGTACGTGGGACTCATATCTTGGCGAGTTCATCTTGGCGAAGAAGGATGACAGCTTCAGCCTGCTAGAGCAAAAGACCGGAAATCACTCGAAAAGTTGCATTGTAGCCAAGGATAAGCTGATATTTCAGTGGAGTAACATGGGGGACTGTGTAATCATGCTCCTAGAAACAAACACAGCCACCACGCTTAAGATCTATACTAATGGGTGGAACCGTATAGCTCCCTCGGAAGACACAAAGTTTCCCGATAAGGCAGAATTTACAGTCAAGTTGTCGAAGAGCAGCACCACACCGGCCACGGAACAGGTCAAGCAAACAGCCGGGCGCAGCAACGTCATCGAGTTCCCATTCAAGAACGTCAGCGAACTGGAGCAATGGAACCAGATCGAACCCGGATGGACTGTCACCAACGGCGCGCTTACCTGCGCCAAGCCCGGCCTCAATCAGCGCATCGAATTAGTGCAGGCGTTCAGCGGCAACATTGCCATCAGCTACGACGGTGCGACCCAGGCCGATATGGGATTGTCGTTTCTTGATGGCAAGGACGAATCCAAGTGTGACCGCGTCATCGTTGGCGGGATGACAGGGGATCAAGTGGGCTTGGCCGCAACAGGTAAGACGAAGCCGAAGCTCATGCAACTCCGGGTTGCCGACGGCAAGATTCACCACGTAGAAGTCGTCCGTAAGGAGGGTGCGCTGGCGCTCAGCGTGGACGGCAAACAGGTGATGGAGTTGCCAGCGAGTCAAACACACAACCCGCAGTTCTTTAAGATACGACTGCACCTTTGGGACAAACCGGGCAGCTTCGGTCAACTTGTGATACAGAAGCACCTCAAGCGTGAAGAGGAGTAAGAGTTACTACAGAATGGCGCATTCCTGGGAGGGCGTATGAGCAAGAACCACCAGAAGTCTGCTCGATGTGCCGTGTTCGGCAGTATCCCTTGGGGAATGTGTATTACCGTGTCGCTGGCTATATCGTCGTGGCCGCTCTGTCTTTCGGCAGCCGATTGGGTTTCGCAGGATATCGGCGGCGCCATGGCTGGAAGCACCAAACCGAACGGCGCAGACGGCTATGACATCGCGGGCGCCGGCAGAGACATTTGGGACTCAAGCGACAGCTTCCGCTTCATGTTCCAGAAGGTGAGCGGCGATTGCGAAATCAGCGCGCGCGTTACATCGCTGGAGCATACGGATCCCTGGGCCAAGGCTGGCGTCATGGTGCGGCAGTCCACGGCCTCTGGCAGCATACATGCGATGATTATAGTCTCGGCAGCGAACGGCGTCGCGTTCCAGCGCAGAATCGAAGCCGACAAGCACCCCCTCGACGTGCCGTGCTTCTCTGGACAAGCGGGGACGTTATGGTTGCGCCTGACCCGCTCCGGAAAGGTCGTGACTGCGTACATGACCACCGATGAAGCTGGCCAAGCGTGGCAGCGAATCGGTACTGAGGCGCTGGAATTCAGCGACCCGGTGCTCGTGGGCCTCTGCGTCTGCTCCCACAAGAGCGACGCCTTAAATACGGCGGGCTTCCGAAGCGTCAAGTTGAGGGCTGCGATCCTGCCTCCATTCAGTCCGGTGGCTCCTGCCGGCGACGTTGCACCGGCTACACCACCTGTTCAGCAGGAGAAACGCGTGAGCGTTCCGACGCCGGAGCAGTTGAAGACAGCCGAAGCTACAATACGCGAGACCTTCAAGGATGAGTTCAAGAAGTCGGACGCCGCTCTACAGAAAGCGCTCGCGGCCAAGCTCCTGGAGCTTGGCGTTTCCACGAAGAATGATGATGTGGCTCGCTACCAGTTGCTACAGATGGCAATCGATTTGGCTGTGAAGCAGGGCGAGGTGTCAGTGGCACGCCAAGCAGCCGAACTGGTTGTGGCGGGATACGAGGTGGACGCCACGAAGTACAGTTTGAAGGTCTTGGACGATGCTGGCCGCAATGTCCGCGAAAAGGGTCAGTACCGCCAACTCGCCGAGGCGTACTTGTCGCTGGCTGACGCAGCGTTTCAGGGCGAGGACTACGGAACGGCTATCACCGCCTGCGGAACGGCCCAGCGGCATGCCCGATCTGCGCAGGACACCCCCTTGGAAACCGTGGCCGCGAAGCGGGGCGAGCAAGCGGGCACCGCAAAAGCTGAGTTTGAGCGCGTAAAGATCGCGCGCGAAAAGCTATTCGAGAACCCCGTTGACGGCGAAAGCAGTCTGATTGTGGGCAGGTACTACTGTCTGCGCCGAGGCGATTTTGGGAAGGCTATGCCGCTCCTTGCCAAAGCCAGCGACCAGAAGTGGGCCGACGCCGCCAAGACTGATCTAGCGGATCCACAGACCGTGGCCGATCAAGTGCTCGTGGCAGACAAGTGGTACGACCTCGCCCTGGGATTGCCCAAGTCAGACCAGGAACAGGTCAAGTTTCGGGCAAAGACGTGGTACGAGAAGGCGTTGTTTCCAAGCAGCGGCGTGACGAGGATCAAGATTGAGAAGCGGCTTCAGGAACTTCAGAACATCACCACAGGGGGCCAGGGAATTGTCAGCGCGCTACCGCAGGGCATCAAAGTCATATCTGTGGGCAAGGCGGCAGACCCTGAATCATGCGTTTTGATCAAGATCCAGGATCAGGCTATAATCGATGGGCACTCCCGCCAGGGCGACAACAGTAGATACCGGGGCGTTTCTGTAGTGGCGCTGCAAGACGGGCATGTTGTGCTCAAGGAGACGTTTGACACACACGAAACTCCCGGGCCTGCGAACCAATTCGCCGACGCGATTGAGAAGCTGCCCAAGGGGGCCTTTGTCATCCTGGCAGCTTGCGACGAGCCGGTCCAGTCTTTTAGCAATAGAGCTCAAGAGGCGATCTTCTCAATTGGTGGCAAGATTGGGCTGCTCGGTGGACCGTACCGTGCGTCATATATTTGCATTGGCGCAAAGGGATTGGCAAAAGGGACCGCCTATTTTGAGGAGATTGGGACGCGGCGGCTGGAATACCCTCCCGTGACAGACACCCGAGGAGAGGCCGGGAAGGCCATAGGGACGGCCTTCCCTGGCCAGATAAGCGAGGCAACGCGCCGCGCCCTACCGACCGACGAAGAACTGAAGAAGTTCGAAGAGCTTGGCAAGGATGTCAAGAACGGTGACAGATCCAAGAGATCAGAGATGTCCAAGTTAAGGAGCTCGATCACGGACGAGTTGTGCCGCAACATCGAGCAGTGCCTGCCGGCGGATTTCAAGGCCAGACTGGATGCGGAGGCCAAAACGAACAGAGCTTATTATAGGGCGTTATACGGGGACGCCAGCTTTGGTAGCGGCAGCGCCAACCATGTCGCCAACGCTTTTCCCGGGGTTGCGGCAGCGTCAAAGACGCCGGACCAATTTCTGGCTTGGCTGAAGCAGGGCAAGGAATGCAAGTTAGAGGACCAGTTCCGGAAAGCCCTGCACCAGTACGTTACCAACAATCCGACGCTCTTCCCGACTGTTGAGACCAAGATTAGGTTCTGTGACTGGCTCAGGCAGGGCGGCCTCAATGCACCAGGCATTGAGGAATACAAGAAGGATCTGAAGTGAACATGCCCCAATAGCGCTGATTGGGCTCATCAGCCGCGCGGGAAAACCGGCAAAGAAGCCTGGCAGGCCAGCGAAGAGAGCCCAAGTGTCCGGCGGGCTTGAGCCGGTCCAGGAAATGATTGAGCGCCTGGTCAAGGAACGGGTCAGGGTGGTGCTGGATCGGGCGATTGCGGAGTTGGAGATGGGGCGGGGGTAAAGGCGTGGTGCCGGGCCTGAACGCTGCATTCTTGGCTCTTCCAAAAAGAGAACTTCCTTTGGGCCGCGCACAGTATATAGAGGCATCTTGCTCTTCAGCCTCTGTTGCGCGACAACGTGTTGGTGCTCAGTTGCTGGCCGTGCTGCTGAGGTGGTAGGCGACGCCTTGGCCAGAATAGGCGCGTAGACCACATGGCGCAGGTTATTGAGCGTGCCTAAACGAGGATGAATTCGATGTCAACGACGGGGTCTTGGACTTGCGCTGTCTGTTTGCAGGAGATTTCCAAAGTCGAGGACGGCTGGGTGGAATGCCTTGGAACTCTTGATAGGGACGCAGAGGAGCCCCATTACCGTTATAGAGGGCTTCAGTTGGTTCATCACCAGCCCGCGTCCCCACGTCGTGAGTATGGGAGCTGTCAGTACAGCCAGAATAGGACTGGCGAGGTACTGTGCGATTGGCCGCTCAACAAGTTTGTCGGCGAAGATGGTCTAATGTTTATTTTCGGAATGCTGGCCACGGGGCATTGGGAAAAACAAGAAGTGCTGGAACTGGCGAAACGTTTGCATATACCCGGATATGAACAGGCACGGGCTTACTTCGGCGAGGCGATTTCACAGGAGATTATTGAAGCAGACGACGCCGTGCCCCAATACTTCCCGCAGGAGGACATAAGAACGGTCCTGGCATACGCGAAAGAAAACCCGCATTGATGCCGTCGGCAGCAGTTCTACGCTGCTTCTCAACCCCAGTTCGCAGGAACTTGCTGATGGACTTCCTCACGTCTTGCACCAGCCTGTCCGGGTTGGGCGCGTTTTCCTTCGCTATCAGCCAGCCGCAACTACTGGACAGTCGTTGCCGGATGTCAGCACTAACATGATGAACGTCGTGACCCGTGCGCCTCCACGACAGCGTATCATTGATACGAAATGGGGCAAAATCCGCTGAAATTTGATACGATGCTTGCAAAGACTGCAAAAGCGAAGTATAGTAGCCGTAAGCGGTTGCAGTTTCGCGAAGCCGAATGGGAGTGGCTGGCAGTCTTGAGGTCACGGGTTCGACCCCCGTATCCTCCACCATCTTCAACCGCTGTAACTTACTTGTGGCGCTTGCGCCTATGACAGTGCCTTCGTCGCCCGCAACTTTGCGCGCAACACCAGTGCAACACTCAGCCTTAGAAATCGCGTCTTGAACGTGGCCTGCCGATTCCGTTGCTTCCTGAAGCCGCGCCGGGTCTGCGCTCGCGTTGGTTTCCATAGAAAGCTATGCGCTGCTGTGCCGGGCCGAGGTCATGGAGACACCGTGGGCACGGCCGGCTGGAAGGCTGCGCTGCTACTCACCAAACACATGCACCGGTCCGAGCAGGCCCGAAGACAGCAGCGTGGGGCCTTTCTCGAATGGGATGTTGGTCCTGGTCAGGCGCTTTTCCGGCGGAAGGGCCGCATCGCCAATGAGGCGGTTCGGCCACAGATTCACTATGTCAATCTCCAGGCGGTTCTCCCCGGCCTTTACGGCTTCCGTGATCTCCACGCGCCACGGCGCGCACCACACCACGCCCAGGTTCTTGCCATTCAACCGTACCTCGGCCAGGCCCTTGACTTTGCCCAGGTCCAGGTACAGCCGCTGCGCCGGCCGGTTCGCGGAAAAATCGAACTGGTTCGCGTAGGTGGCGGTCCCGGAGTACTGGCGGATGCCCTTTTCCGGGTGCTTCGTCCAGTCCACCAGCCTGTCGAACGCCGCCTCAGCCGGGGCGCCCCAAGCCGCGTTGAACTTCACCGTCCAGGGGCCCATGATCTCCTGAAGCTTCGTTGCCCGCGGGAAGTTCGCGGCCAGTTGGCCCGCGGCGCCGTCCGCGATGTGCTTGCGGAAGACGACGAACAGCGATCCATAAGCCTCGAACTCCAACGGCACCACCGTCCGGCCCCCAGCCTGCTTGAACGCGCCCGCCTCCCGCATCCGGCCCGTCACAGGGTCCCAGATCTCCGGCTGTTTGCAGTTGACGCGGAACGTGCATTCGAGCCTCTCCACGCGGTTTCTGCGGTTGAGCAGAAAGTATACGTCCGCCGCGCCGGCTGAACGGTGGATGAAGTCAAAGGCGGAATCGTCGTAGGGAGCGGTGAACTCGAAATCAGGTTGCACGCCGTCGTCTTGCAGTATCTTCCGCAGCGGTTCGCCACAGAACACTCTGCCCTTTCCCACGGCCCAATGGGTGGCGGCCTTGCCGTCAACAGCGCCCCAGATCTCCGCAGCCAACTGTTTGACTTGCTGGTCCAGTTGCTGGCCTTCCCTCAGCCGTGGGTCCTGCTCCGGCCTTGGCCCGGCCACAGTGGCGCCGGCGCGGACCAGTTCCGCGATCTTCCTGGCCGCCTCGGCCGGCATGAGCTTGCGGTCCGGCAAGGCCAGCAGGCGGTAGCTCATGCCGTCGGGCAGCACCAGCCGCCCCTCCTTTACCGACAGCCTGTTCAGCAGGACTTCCGAGTTGCAGACGTCGTAGTCGTAGCCCAAACCCAGCGCCGGGTCGGTGTGCTTCGCCTCCACCAGGTTGGGCGCCCAGTCGCCGTTGTAGTAGAGCACGTCGGCGACGAACAGACCTTGCTGCAGCAGATACTGGCAGCGCCCGAGATAGGCCAGCCACGCGCCGGACTGCTTCCACCAGGTGACGTTGGGGTTGAAGTGCGTCCCCGTGGAATACTCGTACCCAGGCTGGCCGTCCTGCGGGCGAGTACAGGTTGAGGCGTGCAGAAAGAAGCGGTTGAGGCCTTCGCAGAAGGCAATGTCGGCGGTCAGCTTCAGGTCCGCCGGCCCCAGGCCCCAGTGGCGCACGAAATTGTCCCCGCCGCACACGAAGGCCTTTGCCGCGGCGCAGGGCTTGCCGTAGACGTGGGCCGCGCTGGCGGTCTGCTTGCCGGTGGTGTTCTGGAGTTTCTCTTTGAACTCGAACGTGTGCCAGAACTCGCCCATCGGCACGTCGCACCGCCCCAGGTTCATCAGGGCGTCCAAGCATTGCGTCTGTGGCGCGCCCGGCCCGCCGGCCTCGCACTGCACCAGCACACCGGACTTCCGGCTCAGCTCCCGCAAGTGCCCGTAGTAGTTGTCCGCCATGCTCTCGGCGATCGTCTTGCGGAAATCATACAGGAAGCGGTCGGTGGCGCCGGCGCTGGTGACGATCCGCCCGGTCAGCGCCGGGAGAAACGGCAGCAGGCCGTAGCCGCGGCTGCTTTGGAAGACCCGCTCAAAGCCGCGCGTCCAGTTCATAATGCCCAGGGAGAGGCTTTCCTGGTGGAAGCACTTCAGGGTTTTGCCCGCCAGCGGTCCCGCGTCGTCAAGCAAGACCTTCGCCACCTGGGCGAAGTGCAGATTCACGGCCTCGGCGTTCAGGAAGTCCAATTGCAGGCCGCCTGCGCCCGCGGAGGGCGCGGCGACAGGGTCGCCGGTCAGCGTGTAGCCGGCCAGGAGGATCGTCCAGGTCCCCGCGGGCACGTCCCACTCCAGGCGCCTGTCAGGCCCCAGCTTCTGCGTCAGATCCACGCTCTTCGCCGGATCAACCTGCGCGCCGTTGGGCGCCTCCGTGAGTTCCTCAACCGACCAGGTTGTGGACTTCGCCATCTTGGGGTTGACCGCATCCACCGCCGACAGCGCCGCGCCCTTGACCGCCAGCAACTTCTCGCGCTCGTCCAGCTTGGAGTAGTTGCCATCGAGCCACAATTCGCAGGCCAGATTGCCTGCGCCTTCCTCAGCCGACTTGATGACGATCTTCCAGAACTTTGCCGGCGCGGGGAAGAAACCCACCACGCGTTCGTTCTTGGTCAGTTTCATCGGCATTTGGGAGTCGAACGCTGTCCCGTTGTCCGAGCTGAACACTTCGACCTCGCACGGGCTGCGGCCCTCGTGGGGCAAGTTGCCAACTTGCCCTACAAGGGGCATGATCCGCACCGAAGATACTTCGACGCCGGCCGGATATTCCAACTGGATCCATTCGGGTTTTTCTTTCGTCGGCGCGGCTCCCGGCTGCCACACGTTGCCGACCCGGTAAATACGGTATTCGCCCGCGTAACTGTAGACCACCGGATACGCGCTCTGGCTGCTGCTGGCCGTTACCTTCGGGACGTTCGGCCCCGACGGTTCGGGGAAGGCCTGCACCGCCACGGGCCAGAACTGGCCGGCGACGGCTGCCGGCAGAGGCAAGGTGTTGGCGAACTTCCCCGGCCCAAGGACGTGCACGACGGACCAGGTGAGCTTCTTTGCCGCGTGTTCGGGAGTGACCCACGGCCCGCCGGCGGTCCAGCCGCTGCACAGGTTCACGCTTACCTCGATCCCCAAGCGGTCCGCCTCGCGCAGCGCATGCTTGTACAATTCCCGCCATTCTGCCGAGAGAAAGGTGGGGCCTGGCGGAATCGGCGGGCTGAAAGGCGCGCCGGTTCCGCCTGTATCGAAGAGCAACACGCCTCCGACGCCCTTGGCCTTGAACTCTTCCAGGTCGCGCGTGATGCCTTCCTTGTTGACCAGGCCGTTGAGCCAGCACCAGTAGACTCGCGGCTTGGCCTGGTCCGGCGGAGAAACGAATCCTTGGGCTAAATCGTCCGCGTTATCCGCCGGCCAGGCCTGCGAGGCCGCACCCGCCAGAAAGAACAACACGGCCGTTACAATCAGCATTCGTTTCTTCATGAGCAAGCGCCCAACGGAAGCCTGCACACTCCCAGCAAATGTACCGCGGGCGTCCCGCCCGCTCGTGGCAGGCTGGCAGGGCGCGAGGACGAAGGCGGGCGGGACGCCCGCGGTACGCTCTGGGCCACGCATTTACTGACATGCACCCCGCATTTCCCCTTGCAATCGAACTGCTCAGATAGCGGCAAGTGCCCGATGGCCAAGACGTTATGAGAGACACACCAGTACGCAAGGCACTCTTTTTTGAAACGTCTTGTTGCATGATTGAGCCCATTTTGTCACATGATTGAAACGTTTTGTCGCATGAATGAACCGTTTTGTCGCGTGTTTGAAACGTTTTGTCACATGATTGATCACCCTTTTTGAGCATAGAATGAGGCTTGTATATCTCATTTATGTCCAGAAAAAAGCCAATCATTTTAGCCTCAAATTAGCCTTATTTGAGTGCTATTTGCATGCTATTCCGGTGTTATTTGCATGCCAAGAGCACACCAGTTTTTGAAGCCGGGAAACCCCGAACTCCTGAACACAGAGGGCGCAGCGCGGCAGAACCGCAACCAAGAAGCCTGCCGGACACGGGGACGCAGTGATGCGGTGACGTGGGGAGCGTGAGCGACAGAGTTCCGTGAACGAAGGCGACCGTTCACCTGAGCCACGTGCCTGAGGCATCATTCCCACTCGTCCCATTAGTTGACCCTCCATGCTCCCTCATGCACAACCAATTCCCCACTGGTCCTCCGCACCTTCAGTAAGAGTATCACAATGCCATGAGCGTGTCAAGTGCTAGACCAAAGAAAAATGTATGATGGTGCCATCGTTGTCTACTAAGTGCAGACAAATACAGGATTTAGGCTCGTAAAATTTTTTGGAAAAAATTATTTTCGCGACGGTCCTACGCCGCTTGGCGGGAAACGGGAAAGAGCAAAACTGCCAAAGTGCAGCGGGCTAGGGAGTCCGAGCCACCACCGCCACAACCACCCGGAAACCGATGCCGATGCTCCGGTTGCCAGGGATGCTCTTGTAGCGGAAAGCCGAGCGGCAGTACCGCGCATTGAAGTCCCACGAGCCGCCGCGCATCACGCGAGCGGTGCCAGTCGCAGGCCCAGT
>JBEKKG010000050.1:0-15129 GCA_050010835.1 Planctomycetota bacterium | reverse complement strand
GGCCAGCCAGGTACCTTCGTGCGTCTCCCACTCGGCGGGCATCGAAAAACCGAGAGAGGCGGGACTCCGCCACGCCGGCGGGCGCGATTTGGCCATATGAATCGAGGATAATCGGAAGCGCCGAGCGTGTCCATTTGCGAGCGCCCTGCGCCTGGCCGCTAAGCCGCCTAGCCGCGGGCGTTCATCTGGATGATCGAAAAAGTGGCCCCTTGCGCGTCGCCGACGACGGCAAATCGGCCCACGTTCGGGACATCGGTCGGCGGCACCTAAACGGTGGCCCCCAGTTCCTTGGCTTTCGCCGTAATTGCCTTTGGACCCTTGGCCACGACTTTGTTCTGATCTTCCACTGGCAGTGTTGCGACTGCCGCCGCAGCGCTGACCGCGACCTGGCCAGCGCGAACTTGCTCCACCAACTCGGGGGTTCCTGCAGCCTTGACCTTTTCTGCGGCTTCGATACTTCTAGCCGAGACATTCAGCAGAACACTTGCCTGCTGGGCCGCCTTGCCTTGGGGATTCTCACACACACCTGCATGACTCTTAGTCTGCGCTTCGGCTTTGAGAGCCTTTGCGATCTCAGCACCAACCATTGCAGCCTGGGATGGATTGAGGTGCCTCCTGACCAGATTCTTGGATGCGACATATGCAACCGGTGATTCCGCGTGACAATCGTGGAAGTCCTTAAACCGCGGTGCCACCCCTACCTGTTGGCAAGCACGGAGTCTGCTCCGCCCATCCAGAACCATGCCATCCAGCGTCACGACGGGCTCCTGTAAACCATGCTCTTTAATGTCTTTCTTCATGGCCTTCATCTCGGCATCCGTTGCCATCGGCAGAAGCGCCGACAATGGATGGAATGGGATCATTCTCTCCTTCACCTTGGCTGCATCAGCAGTCGAACCGGCATCGGCAGCACTGATTGCCGGAGCTGTGCTGGGGTCGCCTGTGTCATCCTGTCCCTTCGTTTTCGCGCTGATCATCTCTTCATCCTCCTGTTTCTCGCACCGCAACGGTCTCGGAGCCACCAACGCATCGCCCCTCCCGCCCAGTTCGCCCACGGTTCCGTCACTCACTGACATCTCTTTCTCCTGCATTGCAGACTGCCTCCTTTTGCCGCGCGGGGGCCTTTATGCCCCCGGCACCTGCTGTTTGCTGCCGTGCCGATTCCCGTCCGTCCCACACGGTGTGGACGCGGGGGGCTCGGCATGGTGTTCCCGCAGCCAATGCTCCACGGCCACAGGATCAAAACGAATTGTGCGCTTGGAAAGACGGATGCTGGGCAGCCCGCGTTGCTCCACCCAGCCAAGGATGGTCCCGGTTGAGACACCTATGTGGTCAGCCAGTTGTCTCGCGGAAAGTAACTCAGTTGCCATTGTTTGCCCTCCAAGCGGCCTCTACCCGCTCTTTGGGCAAGAACAGCGCAGCTTACGAACTTACTGCTGCTCGCCGTCCGCTATATCGGCTAACTCGCCGTCCGCCATACCGGCTAACTCGCCGTCAAAAATAACTGGAGATCTTCTCCGATTCGTAAGCTTACGGTCAGCAGGGACGTTCGGAAGCCTTGGCGGGGTGGGAGGCTTGTCAATTATCGACTCGTGCAGGTTCAAAAGGTAATACCCATGGGAGTTTCTATCTGGCAACTGCTTCCGGTCCCAGCCCCAGCACTCCCGGGCAGCCTGCCGCAGCCGCGAGAAGGCTGTCTCTACGTTCCCCATGGCCCTATTCATCTTCTGTTCTTTCGGACCCTCATCCTTCTCAATGTTCGCGTTTGCCAACATTCCAGGAAACAGCTCTTTAGCAATAATTTCCCAGTGAAGTGTCTTGCCC
Source organism: Planctomycetota bacterium (assembly GCA_050010835.1). Classification (GTDB taxonomy): domain Bacteria; phylum Planctomycetota; class SZUA-567; order H5-PLA8; family H5-PLA8; genus JAPLOD01. The sequence goes on along the minus strand of JBEKKG010000050.1, from coordinate 13,305 downwards.
TTTGCCAACAGACGTAGGAGGTCTTTGGCCTGGGGCGGTCCCTCGAATGGCTTCGACCCCCAGCAGGGTGTCTTCGCATCTTTCCAGGTCAAGCGGTTCTCCCCGGCTGCCAAAGGTCTCGGGCATTGAGGCTGGCCCACGTGCTGTTGCCCAACGTAATGCTCCATGGCAACGCTGGGTGGCGGAACAGGCACGTTGCCCCCTGCGCCTGCCCCAGCATCTGCAGCAGGACCAGGCTGGCAGAAGACATTAACGCCAGTGGTAGCGCTACCCGGGATGCCAGTCAGTTCCACTCGATCCAGCGCATCCCGGCAGTCGGAGGTCAGGAGAAAGGCACGTTCTATGTGGCCGACTGTGAGCTCTTGTGCATAGAAGGCATCCACGCACTTCTCCAGTGTGCTGAGAATCCGTTCACGTGGCGGATCTGGATAGCGGCGGCAGCATTCGGTGATTCTGTCGCCGGCTTCTTTAAGATTTATGTCCCTGATGTTCAAGTTCGGTGAAATGTCCCCACACAAACGACGGAACAGGATGGCACGCAGAATGCCAATTTGCCACCCGAGCGTGCACGCAAACTTGTACGTATCCGGTGGTTTCTCGAAACAGGCAGCCAGAGCGCCACAGTACGACATGAGCTCCCATTGGGGTTGCCAGTTGGAGACCTGTCGACGGACCCACACTTCTTTTTTCAGATGTTTCTCACCCTCGTGCAGGAAATCGTCCATGAGCCTTGCGTGTTCGTCCGATCCGATGAACTTCTTATGCTCTTCTAGCCACTTCGCCAGATTCTCTGCGGCACACTCGTAGTTGTCCCGGCAATCCGGGCGCACGCAGTCCAGACTACCCTCAGAGCGGAGCGCCCGCTCCAGAGTCTTGGCAACGTCCCCGAAATGTGTAATGCAAGCTTCGCTGGAGGCTGTTCTGAAGGTCACGACCGCGGCATGATGGAGATTGGGCAATACGTGGATGCCATGGCAGATATCGAAAGCCAAGCAGGCAAATGGATGCTGCACCATCCGTTGGGGAGCTTCGCCGATCTCATCGCGATCCTTCTGCTTCTCTTTCTGGGCGGCAATGGCTTCGATGGCAAGAAGAACTTCATCATACTCGCTGAGCGTCACCTTTTCAGGGCGAGGGGCGGGTGTAGGTGGTGCAACAATCTCGGGGTCATTGCTGGCCGGCGTTTCATTAGGTGGAGTAGCCATTGAAGTGTCCTCAAACTGTATTGCGGCGGCCTACTGCCCAGAAACACTGCCCCGACAAGCAGCATGGCCGCTATTGAATCACACGCTGGAGGTAGGAGCGCAAATTTGCGCTCCCACACTCCCAGCCTCAGAACCTGAAGACGCAAAACAGTTTAGCGATGCATGGTCTCTGTGTCAACTGCTGTCCAGGGGGAAAAATAGCTGCTCCCTTGCGCGTAACCAAATCAGTGCGGACACCACAGAGTTGGCACCGTATCTGCCCATAGACAAACACGGGGCTAATCTGCTCTTTCAAACCGGCTGATTTACCGCATTTTCACACCGGCGCTGACGGGCACTTGACGGCACGCACATTGTCAGAGTAGCGGCTGCGGAGTGCAGTGGGGGTGTAAGGAGGAGCATAGAACGCAAATATGAACGCTATAATTATATCAATCTGGCAATGTTCCAGAATGACATAACTCTACAAAGGCTATATTTCTGCACCTAGTGCACTACGAAACTATACCTGCTTTATCTCCAAGTCTTGCCTTTTCGATTGTCGTCACCATATATCGAAACCACAACAACCCCTACAGTTGACATATCGCACAAAATCTGAAAAACGACAATTTCTATGAAAGAATATGGGTTGCGGAATGGTCTCACATTCATGTTCAATTTAAGCCCTGATTTAGCTTCAATTCTACAATATGCTGGCTGACATAACCGGCATTGCGATTTTTAACCCATAATCTTTACTAAAGTAAAGAATGGCTGCACTCCTCAGGCGGAGATAAACTCCGCCAGAGCCAGTTTTGGGGTAATGAGCAGGACGCAGCACAGGACGAATCATGGACAGTACTGATCTCCAAGAACAGGAAGAGGGTCTCTTCCCACCTGTCCACAATAATGATGACCGGCTTGTCTGACACATTAGGAACATGTGTGCGCGAAACATGAGCAGACCTTATTCAAATGAACATGGGTAAATAGCCTAATCAGACCCATTGCGGACACACATTACAACACATAGCAGAAATAGGGGTAGCAACACGTGACAGTACCCCTTGCCGAGTCTATGCCACAACCTATGCCGGAGACGCCCGAGTGTCCCCTTGCGGAACCCGTGTTGGTGTTTAGCCTCAGCAGCGTGTCCGGCAACATCGCTTGACCCCCTGTGTGAGAAAGAAACTACTGAGCAGGCCCCTATAGCTGGGCGCTGTGAATGGTCTACACCAACCTAATGACTCAGCTTGTTGTCCTTCGGCTACTTTAGGGAAAGATGAAGGCCAGTCTACCGGCCCTGGTTATGAGGTGGATCAGTGCCACAGGAACGCCAAGCACGAGTTAAGTTGAAGGTGCACAAGGTCTTACATTGGTGGTGAGGTTGGAGCGCAAATTTGCGCTCTGCCTCTCCCCGTGGACGAAGGTGGCTGTCTTTGGGTCCAGCGTCTTGATTTCTAGCCGGCCCTCCAGGCATAACCAGAGACGGTCACAGTCATCTCGCCGCATCTGCAAGGGTACGCAAGCTCATTTTGCCTGGTCAGGCGGCACTGGGAGGGGGCTTTCTTGAATGCTGAGACTCCAGCACACCACGTACCCCAGCGGATAGCTAAAAAAGCGCCCGTGTTGTTGGCCGGGCCATCCTGATCTTAGAGCACACGGCCTTGTTGGGCGTCCTGTCGGCGGCCCAACCCTTACCTGAGGGCCTCCTGCAAATCCAGTATCCCCTTAGCCACCGCGCGCCGCAAATTCTCGATGCCTGCGGGTGACAGCGGGTTGTCGGGGTTATGTTCGCCCGCCAACGCGTCGCCCTGCAAGCTCTTCCCAAACTGCAGTTGGCCCATCGCTTTCTCCAGCGTTGTTGACACGGCTGCAGCTTGCGCCGTGCCTTTGCCACTGGTCTTAGCCTGCGCGATAAGTTGCCAAGCGGTCTCGAAGTAGCGATGATCGAAACACCCCGCGCGAACCCGCTCCCACACCGGCGTGGCCCTCAAGCCGCGCGTCGAAGGATAGACCACTCCATAATGGGCTTCGTTGTGCGAGGCCAGATAGAAGGCGGTGTACGTTCCTGTATTGGGATAGACCCATTGGAAGAAGCCCTGCACGCCGTACTTCTGCCGGGCGTAAAACATGTACAGGCCGAACGTAAACCGGTTCATGCCGGTGTTGTATAGCCACAGGCGGCGCCCGGCGTTCTTGGTGAGCTCTGCTTCGCGCGGCCCGTGAAGCCCGGCGCCCCACGTATCAATATCAGCCAGCATCTTCTCGCGCTCCGCAAGGCCGTCCGCCTTATTCAGGTAAGCGCTGTCAAAAGCCACGAAGTGGAAACCGGGCGCATTTTCCTGCAGGAGGCGGTGGTGAGCGGCGAGCGTGGCGGGAACGCCACCAGGATGCACGATGTATTCGTCATCGGTGCAGAAACAGATCGGCAGCCACAACGCCTGTTGCGCATGCTCGCGCACGGCATTGAAGTATAAGCGCACCAGTTCGGCATAGTTGGCCGCGCCAAACCGTTTGGCTTCCGCGTCCTGGTTTACTGTAACCCGAATGTCTATGCCCGGAACGACATGGTAGCCGCACAATTCCTGGTGGAAGCCGGCCGCTTTAAGCAGGCCCATCAGAAGATCGGCCTGCGCGAAATCTACATCCGCTTTGCCGTCGGCGATCTTCTTGAGTGGGATCGGGATGCGCGGGTCCACACTGGTCAAACCGTGGGCGCGGGCATCTTCGAGCAACTCCTTCCAGCTCTTGAGCGCCTCTTGGCCGCTATCGTCCAGAGCCAGATAGGATTGCGTCGGGCCCATCATGAACATGCCCATCGGGAAGCTGGGTTCGGCCAATTTTATCGGCCACACGGTCAGCGTGAGGGGCACGGTGATTTCCTGCACCTGCGGGCCGGACAGTTTCAATTGGCCGGTGTACTGGCCGGCCGGCGCGTCGGCTGGCAGGTCGAACGTGGCCCAGAAGGAACGCGTGATACCACTTTTTAACAGGACAGGCTTGACAGAGATGTCATCGAGATATTTCGGAGCAATGTCGTATACCGCCGTTCTATTTTGAGCCTTATAGCGCAGGACGCGGAGCCGGCCGGACAAAGCCCTGGGGCCCTGAAGGCCGCATTCGCCTTTGGTGATTTGCCCGCAGTCCTTCAGCAGGTACAGGCCCACACAGCCGCCGACCGGCTCTCCCGGCGAACCCGCCAGATTCAGCGCGATGCTCCGGGTCTCCTCTGCTGTGGGAACCGAATTGACTGCAATATCGCGGTCTGGCGAATGGACGAACAGGACGTAGCCGCGCGCGGTGTCCGCGGCCGAGGCCGCGCCGGGCTGCGCCTCCGGCACTTTCTCCACGTGCAGACTCTGGTACTGCTCTTTTCGCTGCGCATCGAGGCTGCTCAGCCAGCGTTGCGCGTCGGTGTCGCTGGACTTGGGCCAGATGGCCAGCCCATTGACCATCGCACACCACGGCGCGCCGTAGGAATCGAAGGCCAGCTTTAATTGCCCGCCGGTCACGGTCACGTCGAATATCGCCGGCTTGAACAGCTTGCGGATGTACTTTTCCCACAAGTCATCCCCCGGCAAGTCTTCTTCATCCTGGAACTCATATTCGTAATCCTTAAAAGTATTCACATCGTATTGCTGATCCACGACCACCTGGCCGTTGGCGGTGACGGTGCGGTGTTTGAACGTGGGCGCCCAGCCGTTGCCGGGAGGCCCCAGCATTAACCAGGCGCCGTAGGTGCCGTCCGGGACATCAACTGCGAATGTGGCTTTAATCGGTGTGCAAAAATGGCGGCACAGGTCGTCCGGCGGGCGGTGGCGTCCGAGCATTTCGTTCATGTCGAAGTCACGCCCGAATTGCCCGCCCGGCAGCCAGCCGAACTTCTGCGCCGGCGAGTATGTATCGGCCTTGGTCACTGCCTGGAACCCAGGCATCACCGCGGAGCTCTTCGGCCCGAAGTTGAAGCGCTGCAAACCGGCGACTGGGATATCTTCCGTGCCCTTGACCAGGCGAATGTTATCAATGAACACGGTCGCGCGGTCCACCGCCACGTTGAAACCAACGACATCCGCACAATCAATGACCTTGCCTTGCTGGGCCAGGTTCATCGCGCCAATCGGCAGGCGAATAGTGCTTAAACCCGGCTTGAGGACCCGTTCCCAGTTGTGCCTATCCCACCAGCCCGCGGCCATGGTCTTGGCCTTGACCCAGCCGGAGACCGGCAGCGGATTGCCGGAGGGGTTGAACACATCAATGGCCAGCGTGTCGAAGCGGCTCCAGTCCCGATCAAAGCCGGTAAATTGCACGTTCCCGGCCGGCGAACCGCTGTCCAGACGCAAGGCCTTCTGCCCTTCGGTCGCGTGCTCGTCAACGATTGCTATTTTAGTCTTGCCTTTGAACTCTTCGGGGTAATCCTCCAAGGCATAAGTGGCTTTGTCGGCGCCTTCGAATGAGTACAAGACGTGGACCTGATAAGATCCCGTGCCTTTGACCAGGCGGGCATTGTCGAGGTAAATTGTGGCGCTGTTCTGCGGATCGTCGCTGGAGAATTGAATCGCAACCATTTGAAGTTGGGCGAGGTCCAGGTTGCCTTTCCCGTTCTGGCGCGGGACAGCGCCCAGAGAGAGCGCCAGGCGGCGTTTGCCTGGTTCGAGCTTGAATTCAAAATTGAAGCGCGTCCACCAGTCCTTCGCCTCTTTGTCGCGCAGAAAGCCGCTGACTTTGACCGGTCCGCCCTCGACGAACACGTCCATGATGAACTGGCTGTACTCGCCCCATTTGCCGGCCTGGTTGGTCTGCCCGAAAAAGAAAATGTTCGGTGAGAACGGCGCCGACAGTTTGATCTTGCCTGCCAGCTTGCCTTGCGTGGCGTGTTCCGGTACGTACTCCAGTCTGTCCGCATTTTCGAAGGCCTGCTTCGGCGATTCGAAATCGAATAACAGGGTTTCCTGCTCCACCGCGCACAGGGGTGCGAATGAGGTCAAACCCAGAAGCACCGCCACAGCGGCGAAATGTGAATATGGCTTGAACATGTGCGACTCTCCTTTCGATCAGAACTGTTTCCAATACACCGCTTCGCTTAGGCAATCGCGCCACGGCACCAGATTACTCGCCCTTGTTCGAGATCGCGAGGTTCTCGTTCTCCGCGACTTCCTTCTCCTTCTTGGCGCCGCCGTTGAACAGATACTCGACCTTCATCTTCTTGACGGTGCCCTCGATGGGGTCGCCGAAGTTGTCGTTCGTGGCGTCCACGGAGAGCGCATCGTCCTTGACCATCTCCTGTACCTTGGTCGTTACGTCGGTCCTGGCACCGTCCGGCAGATCTCCGTATTCGGCCTTCAGGATCAAGAGCTTACCCACTTTGAGCGTGATGGTCAGCGTCTCGTTGTCGTTGATCGTCCGCGTCACCTTCTGGTTGTTCACGGAAAAATCAACCTTCAGCTTCTTCTCGGCGTTCGCACCCCCATCGCCCAAGGCGTCCTTGCTGGCTTTCACCGTCACCCCGTCCGCCGTTACCATGCCCTTGAGCTTCTCGGTCACGTCGGTGGCCCCGTACACAGCTTTGATGATGACCAGTTTCAGCGGCACCTTGTCCTCAGCGAGGCAGGCTCCGACAGCCAGGGCAACAATGAACGGCAGTAGGACTCGCAGGCTTTTCACGACGTGTCTCCTTTTGCAACTGCGCACACTGAGTCATCCGGCGCCACAAGGTCGCCAGTAGAGTCAAGCTTGACGGCGGTCAACCTATCCGGTTCGGTGGCAAAGACAAGCACTGCGTTACACGGAGCCGTTGGCCGCTTGCTGCCTTGTTGCGGAAGCTCGTCGTCCTGGTTGGCACGCGCAAGGCGCTGGCCATGGCGGTCAAGCGGGTTGAAGCGCGGCGCCGGGTTACGAGTCTGCGGGAGCGGTTGGCTGAGGCGGCAGGGACGGCGGGCAAGACGCTCCGGATGCCGATGGTTGAGGAAGAAGACTACGGCATGGCTGCGGAAGAGCCGCCGCAGTACGGGGCGCGCAGTTGAGGCGCCTTGTTTACGGATAGCTAAAGAGAAAACCGCCGGGCGCCCCAGTTAAGGGACGCCCGGCTTGTACTACCTGTGCGCTTTCGACAGCCGCCTGGCCACTTCCTGCGCAGCTGCCTCAAGCGCCGCACCCATCGCTGCGATGAGCGCGGCACGCAGAATGGTGCGGGCAATCGAGTGCATTACCACCTCCCCTTTCTCCCCTCCACGGCCTCTTCAGTTCCAATTGCCCGTGGTGCCATTCAGAACCACGTAGCCCCGTGCTCCACCCTTTTTGCCAAGGCTGGCGTCCGCGTTCCTTGATTCCCTGGATTATGTGCCTGCCGTTCGGGCTGCATAATGCCACTGTTTTGGGGACATGGAGGAGCAAAGACTGGCACCAGTTCCTGGGCACCTTGGAAATTGGCTGTCTTGCTGCAAAGGCAGGTCTGTCCCTTGCCTGGTCAAGGGCGGTGCTCTCGGGCAAATGAACGGTTGCCCTCTCCCCTCACTTCGCCGCCCTGCCTGTCAACTGCCCAGTGCCCTTGTTGTAGACATAAGTCGCCTTGGCCTGGGCGTAATAGGATACGCCAGCGATGACGATGGCCACCTGAATCTGCCGGTCAATCCCCTTCTTGCCTGTAGCCACGGTCGTCACGATGCCTTCCGTGTCGAACCCCGCCGCGTCCAGGCCTGAGCCGGTCAGTGTGATTGCAAGCGTCGCCTGGTCCCCGGCTTTCGTCACCGGGTTCTTCTTGTCCAGGCGGGGCCACTTGAATTGCAGCTTCTTGATGAAACTGCCATCGCTTTTCAACGCCATTAGCTTGCCCTTCGGATCGACGCTCGCGCTGCCTGTCACATTACCTATGCCAACCGATACAGGCAGGGTTTGATTCACTGTCAGCCCTGCAGGCAGTTCAACTGTGCAGCTCAAAATCACACTGTCCGGCTTGAGCCCGAAACTGAACTTGCCCTTGAGTGTGAACGAAGTCAGCCCCGTGCTCTTGCGCTGGTCCGTGATGCTGTCCGTTATGCCTGCCTCCCGGTTGCTCACGGGCACCATGAGCCGCCCCATGCGCGTGTCGCCATTGGCTTTGGTGCCGGTTGTTTCCATCACGAAAATGCTCGGAGCGGAGAACTTTGACGCCAGATTGAGGCCGTCATAAGCGTAGTTCAGCGCCGCGCACCTGGTCATGAACGTCTCGCCGTCACGGCTCTTCCCTGTGGCCGTTGTATCGACCACGTCCAAGTCCAGCACGCCGCCCAGGCTACCCGGCACGGTCAACCCGAGCCCGCTGACGGGGTTCGCAGCCTGCAAGCCAGTCAGCAGGCTCTGGACATTCGACCCGGCGTTCGGCGCCAGCGTGATGGAGACTTTTGTGAAATTGGTGCTCTTGGTGAAACCGTCAAACGCTATGGCCACCACCGTGTATGTGCCTTCCTGCGGGAAAGAGAACGTGGTGCTCAGCCCGCTCTGCGGCGGACCGGCGAGGACGTTGTTGGGGTCATAGAAGAACCAGGAATAGGTCAGCGGGAAGCCCGAAGGTGAGAGCGCCGCGGCCGTGAATGTTACCACCACGTTGGTGCGCACGGGATTGCGCGAGCGCAGGATGTCCGTGACCACCGGCGGATCGCTGATAAGGGGGGTGATGGTGATTTGCAGCACCTTGCTGTCGGCGCCTGACGCATTCGCGGCTGTGAGCGTCACATTGAACGTCCCCACGGCGGCCCCCATAGGAGTGCCGGAGAGTGTGGCGCCGGAAAGGGTGACCCACGCCGGCAGTGTGCTCGCGCCAAACGTGATGGTGCCTGCGCCCGTGGCCGTGATCGTGTAGCTGAAGACCTCCCCCGCCTTGCTGCTGGCCGTCAGGGCGCTCGTGATTTCCGGCGCGCCCGAGGCGTTGATAGTGATAACGAGCGTCTCCGTGTCCGTGCCGACGCTGTTTTGCGCTTGGATGGACAGGCTGGTGTTCCCGATGGCCGTGGGCGTGCCGGAGATGGTGTCTCCGGAGAACGACAGCCCCGCCGGCAGTTTAGCGGTGTCCACGAAGAAGTGCAGCGGCGTATCCCCGTTGGCCTGGATCTGGTAACTGAATGGCGTGCCCACTTGGCCCGTGGCCGTAAGCGGGCTGGTTATTGTCGGCGATCCTGCAGGGTTGATGGTGAGCTGCAACGTCTTACTGTCGCTGCCCGACGCATTGCTCGCGCCAATGGTGACATTGGTCACGCCCGCCGTCGTGGGCGTGCCGCTGATGGCGGCGCCGCTGAGGCCCAAGCCCCCAGGCAGCGGTTGCGCGCTGAACGTCATGGGTGTGGCCCCTGTAGCCGTGATGGTGTAGGAGAACTGCTGCCCCACAGTGCCTGTCGCCGTTAGCGTGCTGCTGATCGCCGGGGCCTGGCTGGAGATAGTAATTGTGAGCGTCGCCGTCCCCGTGCCGCTTGCGTTGGCCGCGCTGAGGGTCACGCTGCTGTTTCCCACCGCCGTGGGGTTGCCTGTGATCACGCCAGTGCTCGTGTTCACGGACAACCCAGCGGGCAACCCGCTCGCATTGAAACCCGTTGGATTGTTGCTGGCTGTTATGCTGTAACTGAACGCCACGCCTACGGTCCCCGTCGCTGTTGTCGCGCTGCTGATGACCGGCGGCGGCGGCGGGTTGATCGCCAGCGCCAGCGTCGCCGTCCCCGTGCCGCCGGCGTTTGTCGCGCTTATCGCCACGTCCCAATTGCCTGTGGCGGTTGGGGTGCCCGAAAGCACCCCGGCGCCGTTGACTGACATCCACGCCGGCAGGCCGGTAGCGCCGTAACTCGTGGGACTGTTGCTCGCGGTGATCTGGTAGCTGAAGGCCACGCCTGCCGTTCCCGTCGCCGTGGTGGGGCTGGTGATCGCAGGCGCAGGCGTGCCCGTATTGATGGTATACGTCCCGCTGGCCACGGAGCTGTCGCTCAGTCCCGCGCTGACGGCGTAGGCTTTGATCGTCGTGGTGGCCGCGACGTTGATGGCGCCAATATACTTCGTGGAGGACGTTGTGGGCGTGCTGCCGTCCAGCGTGTAGTAGATCGTCGCGCCGGAAGTCGTGGTGGCGATTGTCACGGACTGCGCATTGGAATACGTCCCCGCCGCGGGGCTGAACGTGGGAGTGGCCACGCTGGGGTTGACAATGGTGAGCGCCAGCGTCGCCGTCCCCGTGCCGCCTGGGTTCACCGCGCTGAGGGCCACGCTGCTGTTTCCCGCCGCCGTGGGCGTGCCCGTGATCACGCCCGTGCTCGTGTTGACCGACAATCCAGCGGGCAAACCGCTCGCGTTGTAGCTCGTTGGGTTGTTGCTCGCTGTGATACTGTAAGTGAACGCCACGCCCACAGTCCCCGCCGCTGTCGTGGCGCTGTTGATGACCGGCGCGGGCGGGTTGACCGTGATCGCCAGGGTCGCCGAGCCTGTGCCTGCGGCGTTCGTCGCGCTGATCGTCGCGTTCCAACTGCCTGTGGCGGTGGGCGTGCCCGAGAGCGCTCCGGAGCCGTTGAAATTCAGCCACGCGGGACTGCCGCTGATGCCGAAGCCCGTGGGACTGTTGCTCGCTGTGATCTGGTAGCTGAAGGCCACGCCCACCGTCCCCGCAGCCGTTAGCGGGCTGGTGATGGCGGGCGCGCCGCTGGCGCTATTGATTGTATACGTCGCGCCGATAAAGCCGCTGTCGTTCATGCCCGCGCTGACAGCGTAGGCTATAAAGTACGTCGTCGCGGCCACATTGACGGGGCCAATATATTTTGTGGATAAGGCCGTGGGTAAGTTGCCGTCCGTCGTATAGTAAATCGTCGCGCCGGAAGTCGAGGTGGATATCGTTACCGACTGCGCGCTCGTGTACGTCCCCGGCGCGGGGCTGAACGTTGGGACGGCCACCGTCTGCGGCGTGATGTTGAAGGCGCTGCTTGTGGCTCCCGTCAACGTGCCATCCGTTGCCACCAGCGTGTAGCCATACCCGGCCTTGTCTATGGATAAGGAGAACCCGGCTACACCGCTGGCCGCGGCCACTGTCTTTGTCCCGCTTAGCGTGCCCCCGCTAGGATTCGTGCCGATGGCCAGCGTGACGTTCGATGTGTCAGTCGTCACCGTGTTCCCATTGGCGTCCTGCACCAACACATAGGAACCAATGACGGATGCGACCACGGTGTTAGCCGGCTGCTGCCCAAAGGCCAGTTTCGCGGCAGGACCAATGATGTTGAAGGCGTTGCTTGTGGCTCCCGTCAACGTGCCGTCCGAAGCGGCGAGCGTGTAGCCATTCCCAAAATTATTTATGGACAAGCCGCTGAATGTCGCCACACCGTTGACCGCGGCCACAGTCGTTGTCCCGCTCAGCGTGCCGCCGGAGGGGTTCGTCCCTATGGCCAGGGTTATCAAGTCGCCGTTGCTGGTCACGGTGATGCCCAGCGCGTCCTGCACGAGCACTGTCAAGGCAGGAGTAATACTCGCGCCCGCGAAAGTCGTGGCCGGCTGTTGCCCAAATGCCAGTTTCGATGCTGCGGCACCAGTACTGGGGATGGAGATTATCTTTGACATGCTCGGTATCCCGTTGGTGAAGACGGTCGCCTGAGCGTAGCCGCCCGGGAACCCATTGACCGCCCCGGACGTGAAGCTCGTGTCCGACCAGTTCGTTGTGGCGTCGCTCAAGAGGAATGCGCTCTGCTCGTTCACCAGGCTCTCCAGCAACACCAGCGGGTAGTTTGTGGCTGAACTCTGATACCCGCCGCCGGAGGCTTCGGAGATGCCTCTGAACTGGCTGCCGCCGAGTACGAGTTCCGCACCGGGAGCCAACGGCGACGTGGCACTGCTGATGACGGGTCGCCAGGAATCCTGGAAGGCAAGGCCCGGATCGAAAAGTTCGGCGCTGGCGAGAGGGTAGCCGCCGCCGGCTACGAGCACCTTGCCGCTGGGCAGGAGCGTCGCGGTGTGACATTCGCGTGCGGTGGCGAGGGTACCCGCGGAGGTCCAGGTGTTCGTCCCCGGATCGTACAGCTCAGCGCTGGAGCCCCCCGCGACAAGCACCTTTCCGCATGGCAGCAGCGTCGCGGTGTGATAAGCACGCGCGGTGGCCAGGCTGGCAGCCCCAGACCAAGTGTTCGCCACCGGATCGTAAATGTCTGCGGTGGCAACGGGAGCGCCGTTCATGCCCCCCGCGGCGAGCACCTTGCCGCTTGGCAGGAGCGTCGCGGTATGCCCGTAGCGCGCGACGGCGAGGCTGCCCGCCGGGCTCCACGTGTTTGTCGCAGAATCGTAGATTTCGGCGCTGGCGAGCAAGACACTGTTACTGTTCTGTCCACCGGAGACAAGCACTTTCCCGCTGGGCAGCAGCGTTGCAGTGTGATTCTGGCGCCCTGTGGCGAGACTCCCCGCCGCTCTCCAGGTGTTTGTGCCCGGATCGTAAATCTCGGCACTGGAGAGATTGTAGTATCCCCCCGCGACGAGAACCCTGCCGCTGGGCAGCAGCGTTGCAGTGTGATTCACGCGCCAGTTAGCGAGGTTGGCTGCCGCGCTCCACGTGGTCGTCACAGGGTCGTAGAGCTCACACGAGGTGCCGCCGTTCCAACCCCCCGTGATGAGAAGCTTGCCGCTGGGCAGCAGCGTCGCGGTGTGAGAACAGCGCGCAGTGGTGAGGCTGGCAAACAGACTCCACGTGTTCGTACCAGGATCATACAGTTCGGCGCTGGCTTCCATAGGGTTGGAGGAACCATTATCTCCTCCAGCGACGACAACCCTGCCTGTTGGCAACAGCGTGGCGGTGTGGTAATAGCGCGCGTTGTAGAGGCTCCCCGCCGCGCTCCAGCTTCCCCCGCCGGTGTAGTCGAAGATTTCGCAACTGGCGAAAACGGGGCCGCTGTACCCAGCCGCGACGAGCACCTTGCCGTTGACCAGCAGCGTCGCGGTGTGGTAGTAGCGCGCTGTGGCAAGGCTGCCAGTAGTGCTCCAGGTGTTCGTCACCGCGTCGTACTGCTCGGCGCCGGCGATTGCCCCAGTGCTGCTATTCCAGCCGCTGGCGACAAGTACCTTCCCGCTGGGCAGCAGCGTCGCGGGGTGATAGGCGCGCGCTGTGGCGAGGCTGCCTGCCGCGCTCCAGGTGTTCACA
>JBEKKG010000049.1:0-15309 GCA_050010835.1 Planctomycetota bacterium | reverse complement strand
TAAATGCGTGGCCCAGAGCGTACCGCGGGCGTCCCGCCCGCCTTCGTCCTCGCGCCCTGCCGGCCTGCCACGGGCGGGCGGGACGCCCGCGGTACATTTGCTGACATGCACCCGCCAGCCACCCGCCTGCCCATTCGCCCTTGAAACCGGAGACCGGAAATGGTAGACTCAAGATGTAATAGAGGCGGTATGGAATGACTGTCGCTATCCCGAAAGAACATCATCCCGGCGAAACCAGGGTTGCGCTTACCCCCGTTGTGGCTGAGAAACTGGCCAAGCTGAAACTTGAAGTTGCCGTCGAGTCCGGCGCTGGAACAGCCGCGGGCTTCTCCGACGCTGAATATCAGAAGCATGGCGCCCGGCTGGCCACGGATCGGGCCGCGCTGCTGTCATCCGCCGAGCTCATCCTGCAAGTGCGCGTGAGCGCCGACGGCGCTGACTTGCAACACCTCAAGGGTGGCCAGATTGTCATCGGCCACGCCGACCCGCTGACGCCGGGACCTGCTCTGCCGGCGCTGGCAAAAACGGGCGCGACGGTGCTGGCCGTGGAGTTGATTCCGCGGATCTCGCGCGCGCAAGCCATGGACGCGCTCTCCAGCCAGTCCAACCTGGCCGGCTACAGTGCCGTGATTCTCGCGGCGCGGCATCTGCCCAGGATTTTCCCCATGCTGATGACCGCCGCCGGCACGCTCAAGCCGGCCAAGGTCTTCGTCATCGGCGCGGGCGTGGCAGGCTTGCAGGCGATCGCGACCGCGCGGCGGCTGGGCGGGGTGGTACACGCCTTTGACGTGCGGCCGGCGGTGAAGGAGCAGGTGCAGAGCTTGGGCGCCAAGTTCGTGGAACTGCCCCTCGAAACCAAAGACGCGGAAGACAAGGGCGGCTACGCGAAGGAACAGAACGCCGAGCAATTGCGCAAGCAGCAGGAGTTGATGGGCAACGTGGTCGCCGCCTCCGATGTCGTGATTACCACGGCGCTGATCCCCGGACAGAAAGCGCCGCTGTTGGTGACTGCGGACATGGTGCGGCGCATGGGACCTGGTTCTGTGCTCGTGGACTTGGCCGCAGAACAGGGCGGCAATTGCGAACTGACCGTGCCCGGCGAGATTGTGCAGCGCGCAGGCGTAACTCTGATCGGGCTGACGAACCTGCCGGCCACGGTGCCCTACCATGCCAGCGAGATGTACGCCAACAACCTGCTCAAGCTGGTGCAGTTGCTGGTGAACAAGGAAGGCGCTCTGGTGCTGGACACCGCGGACGAGATCATAGCCGGAGCGCTGGTCTGCCGCGGCGGCGAGATTGTAAACCCGCGCGTCCGCAAGGCACAGGGGATCAACTAGCCACAGAGGACACAGAGAAGATAGAAAGGACCCTGGAAAAGAACAGCAAGAAACACTCTGTGTCCTCTGTGTTCTCTGTGGCAAATAGGCTGTTAAGGAGCTATGCGGTTATGGAGAATCTCCCCTCACACCTGTTGGTTTTTGTGCTCGCGGCTTTTCTTGGGCTGGAGGTAATCCGGCGCGTCTCGCCGCTGCTGCACACGCCGCTGATGTCGTTGACCAATGCCATAAGCGCCATCTCCGTCGTCGCCGCCATCGAGATCGCGGGTAAAGGCTACGCGGGTTATGCCACGGCTCTGGGCACCCTCGCGCTGGCCTGCTCCTTCGCCAACATCGTCGGCGGCTTCCTGATCACCGACCGCATGCTCAGGATGTTCAAAAGGCGCGGCGGGGTCCACCGTCCAGGCGCAAAGGACACAGAGAAGAACTCCCCAACCGGCGGCGAGAGCTCAGGAGCGCGCTAGAACATGAATCTCGCCCACGCTCCGTATACGCAGTTGCTGGTACACTTCTCATACATTCTGTCCGTGGTTCTGTTCGTGCTCGCATTGAAGTGGCTGAGCTCTCCGGCCACGGCGCGGCGCGGGGTGCTGGCCGGCGAGATTGGGATGCTGGCCGCGATCCTCGGAACCCTGCTGGCGCACGAAATCGTCAACTGGCAATGGATCCTCACCGGCCTCGCGCTGGGCTCGGCGATCGGCGTGCCGCTGGCGGTGTTCATGCCGATGACGGCCGTGCCCCAGCGGACCGCGCTGTCCCACGCGTTCGGCGCGCTGGCGGCGGCCCTGGTCGGAACCGCGCACTACTATCTGGAAATGGATCGCGCCGGGAGCATTCCGCCGGTGCCGATGGCCATTCTGTGCCTGGAAGTCCTGTTGGGGTCGCTCACGGTCACTGGCAGTCTGATCGCGTTCGGCAAATTGCAGGAACTGCTGCCCGGCCGGCCGATCACGTACCCCTTCCAGAACGTCCTCAACTTTGCGCTGCTGGGCTCCGCCGTGGTTTCGGGAGTGCTCCTGACGATCAACCCGCAGTGGACGTTTCTGTTCCCGGTCTTCATTGGGCTGGGGCTGCTCTTCGGCTTCCTGCTGGTCTTGCCGATCGGCGGCGCGGACATGCCAACCGTGATCGCGCTGCTGAATGCCTATGCGGGCTTGTCGGCCAGTCTGATGGGTTTCGTGCTCAACAACCAGATGCTCATCGTGGCCGGCGCGCTGGACGGCGCTTCCGGCCTGGTGCTCTCCATCATCATGTGCAAGGCCATGAACCGTTCGTTCACCAATGTGCTCTTCGGCGCCTTCGGCCAGGTGCAGGCCGCGGCGGCGGTTCACGAGCAGCGGACAGTGCGGACCACGACGCCCGAGGAGGCCGCGGAAATCCTGGCGGATGCGAACCTGGTCATCGTGGCGCCGGGCTACGGCATGGCGGTGGCCCAGGCGCAGCATAAAGTCCGCGAGCTTTACGACCTGCTCACCAAACACGGTGTGAACGTCAAGTTCGCCATCCATCCCGTTGCCGGCCGCATGCCCGGGCACATGAACGTGCTGCTCGCCGAGGCGGACATCCCGTACACCGATTTGGTCGAGATGGACAACATCAACGGCGACTTTCCCGGCGCCGACGTGGCGTTGGTGATCGGGGCCAACGACGTGACCAATCCGGCGGCCCGGCACGACAAAGCCAGCCCGATCTACGGCATGCCCATCCTGGACGTGGACAAAGCGCGCACCGTAATGGTGATCAAGCGCAGCATGAACCCGGGCTTTGCGGGTGTGGAGAACGAGTTGTACTACCTTGATAAGACGCTCATGCTCTTCGGCGATGCCAAGGCAGTGGTCACCAGCCTGGTGAAGGAATTGGCGGAACAGGCGAAAGGATGAAGAATGAACGATGTGAAATCGGGGAACACAGTACTGATTTAATCTCGACAACTGCTGTAGGAGTTCCGTGGAAACCTTACAATGATCCCTTCGTAAGCAGCCCTCCCCCTGCCCCCTCCCGCAAGGGGAGGGGGAACACACGCGCTTACGGCTTCCGCCACGCCCTGGCCGTCACCGGGAACATGGAGATTCTGAACTTGGTGCACCCGTAAGGGACCAGGCGGATGGTCTCCGCCTTGGTTCCTTCTACCGGGGCGTTCGGCAGGGCCTGGGCATCCGTCGGATTCCAGTCGAAAGCCTGGGCTTGAACCTTGAGCGACACGGGCGCGTCCAGCGGCCAGTCCCACTTGGGCGGCATCGGGCCGCGCTCCACCGTCACGTCCGCGCCGTTGCGGCCGGCGTCGTTATCCAAGGCAAATTGCCAGCGCGCGCCGGGCACGGGAGTGTTTGGGTCCTGGTCCGCGACAGGCAGGGCGAAAAGCAGCGGGCCCAGAACCACGCTCTCATAAGGCAAGCGCCGCTGCTGGAAGACTGCGGACGGCTCAAACGAGAAGTAGCCTTTGACCGACGTGGGGAACTCAGTCTCGTACCCGCGGATGACCTGCGGCTGCATCGGGAACTGCAACTCAACCGTGTCCCCGCTGGCCCATTCCCGCACGATTCGCGCGAAGCCTGGGAGCGCGGGCGTCTCGCCCGCAGCGGCGCCGTTCACGGCCAGGCGTGGCTTGGCGCACCACGCTGGAATGCGGAAGTAGAGCGGGAAAACGGCCTTGCGCTCCGGCTCCACCGCCACTCGGATCGTCTCCTCGAACGGATACGCCGTCCGGCAAACCAGTTTCACCGGCACGCCCGGCCCGGCCAAGGCGGTGACGGTGCAGGGGCCGTAGAGCGTGGCCGCCAGTCCCTGGTCGTAAGTGGCCATCCACATGTGGATGATGTAGTTCGGGACAATGCGGTTGACGGCCCCGACGCAGCAGAGCACGTGGGGACAGCCCAGGCGGTTGAAGCGGGTGCCTTCCTTGCCCGGACTGTGCGGCTGCTGGCACGGCAGGGCATCGGCGCCGAGACGGTTCGGCGACTGGTAGTAGCACATCGTCTTGAAGTCGCGCGCCACGGGCGCCGCTCCGGCGTTGAAGAACGCGCGCTCGATCTCGTCGCCGTAGCCGCGTTCCCCCTGGATGCGGTACAGCCACAGCAGGGACCAGATGCCGGCAACCACGTTGCAGGTCTCGGTCTTGCGGAAGGCGCCGATGCCCGACAGGTACTCTTCGCCCGAGGCCAGGCCGTAGGGCAGCATGTGCCGTTCGGCAAGCCAGGCGAAAGCCTTGAGGGAGGCCTGCAGGTAGCGCGCTTCGCCGGTCCAGGGATAGAGCAGCGCCGGCAGGCGGATGTTCTCGTAGGTGATGACCGCGTGCCCCTCGCTCAACCGCCCGTCCAGCCATTCGCGGATGGAATTCTGCGGCGCGGGCGAAGCAATGGCCGCCAGCGCGCGGTCCAGCACGCGCCGGTCGCCGCTGAAGGAAAAGGTCTCCAGCATGGCATCGAGGTTGCACAGCCCGCTGACATCGCCGAAGTTAAGATGGCCCATCGGGACAGGGTATTCGCTGTAGGCCCTGACCAGGGCATCCAGGATGCGCTTGTCGCCCGTGGCCTCGTACCAGGCCACCAAGGCGCGGCCCATCTGGGAATGCGCCCAACTGTTGAAGCCCGCGGGCTTGCCTTTCTTCCAGTAGATGAAGGATGGAGCTCCCCGGTTCACGCCGTCCACAACCAGGTTGAGCCGCGCCTGGGCCTTCTGGATGAGCGTGTCGTCGTGGAGCACGTAGCCGAGGCGGACCAGGCCGTCGAGCCAGTAACTGCATTGTTCGATCGGCCATCCGGCGCCATCCGCTTCGGCGCCCGGAGCTTTGACCGGGACACCTTTCCAGGCCTCGCCGAAGGTCGGATGCCACTCGTCCAAGTGCCCCGTGATGCCGTCGCGCGCGGCCAGCGCCCAATCGCGCAGCCAGCCCGCGGGCTCAACCGCGCCGGGCGGCAGAGGCGTGAAAAATGGTTTGACCGGCGGCTCGTAGACCCGTGCGTAGTTCGCGGACTGCGCAGCCGCAGCGAAAGCTTTCCAGTACTGTCCGGCCTTCGTGCGCAGCTCCTCTGCTTCGGCGACCGACTTGAACAGGACGCTCGCCCCGTGGCCGCGGGCCACGCTGAAGGCCAGGACCTGCCGGCCGCCGGCGGGCAGAACCGTCTCAGCGAACCGCAGGACTATCTTGCCAGCCTCGGCTTCCACGCTCTCGAACTTCTGGGCGCAGTCAATGCGCATCCCGGGACCCACCTGCGCCTGGAGCCAGCCTGGGTCCGGAACAGCGGGCGTCTCGCTCTGGATAGTGAGAGTAGGCGTGGCCTTGGCCTCGGCGGCGCCCGTGTTGTGCAGGCTGACGAGCAGGACATCGTGCCGCGGAGGGCCGGCGTCCGGCGCGGAGCCGCCGCCGCAATCGAGGTGCACCAGGGCCGGCCGCGACGAGCGGCCCGCCAGCAGTTCGCCCAACGGGGGGATGTCGGTGCCAACGAAGATCCAGAGCACGTTGAGGATGGTGTTGTCGTCAGGCGAACCCTCGGCGGCAGCCACGGCAATATCGAGCCAGCCGTCGCCGTTCTCGTCGCGGGCCTCGAAGGGGTAGAGCGCGGGGACGTTCCGGCCCTTCTCGGCCACGAGATCCACCTTCTGGCGCGTCTTCCCTTCGATCTGGAGATTGAGGATGCGCTGGCCGGGCTTCGGGTGCCAGCCCTCGCACAACCCGAACACTACGGTGTAGGTCTTGCCGGCCTCCGCGCGATACCTGTAGCGCACCGGCTCCTTGAACCCGACGGCAATGTTCTGGAAGGCGGGGTCGCAATCCGCCGTGGGCGCCGCCCAACCCACCTCCACTTTCTTGGCGTCAAGCCGCTCGATCGGTGCCGTGGGGCGAGTTGCCAACTCGCCAGGCGATTCTACCGTAGGGCGAGTTGCCAACTCGCCCCACGGGGCCGCAAAGGCTTCCTCTTCTATCTCAATGGCGCCGGCGCGCTTGAGGGTGTGGACGATGGGCACGCCCGGCGCGAGCAGTTCCTGGCGAACCATCTCTGCCACTTGGGTGAGACTCGCGGAGACCTTGATCCTGAAGCCGTCGCTCTTGCCGGGGTAATCGTAGAGCAGGCCGCCGTCCGGTGCGACGAAGGACTTCTGCCAGTAGTCCGCGAGACTGAACGCCGGATGCTGCCACGGCACAGTCTGCCGCGCGCCCGCTTCCTCCGCCTCCGCGATGCTCAGTGCGAGCGAGAGCATCGCCACCGCGGCCAGCACGCTTCTGTTCATTGGTTGCCCTCCGTGAACTACAGCGACTCTTCACCACAGAGACACAGAGAAGGACAGGAACTGGGCGGTTCGCCATGTTTGGATAATCCAAGATCCAAAATCTTAAATCCCTTCTCTGTGCCTCTGTGTCTCTGTGGTGAATGTTAGTTCAAGCAAACTCCGGCCGCCACCCGCCGGCCTTTGTGCCGATCAAGCCTGCTTCTTCCGCCGGCCTCAAGAACTCGGACTCAATCGCCTTCCGGTCCAGGGGCACGCCTGTCGCACCGCACGGCTGCACGAAAGTAACCGGCCGCGGCGCGAGGGCCGCGAGCAATTCGGCCACGTCGGCAACGCGCAACAAGCCCCACGCGGTCGAGCGGAAGTTCACCAGCGCAGCGTCGTAATAGCGCGTGGCAGCCGCGGCGCGGTACGAAAGCGGCGCGCGCTCCAGCCTCAGCGCGGCCACGCGCGGCTCCAGCGCCGCCGCATACAACGCCCACGCACCGGCGACGCCCACGCCCGTGAGCGAGATTGGGCCGGTGTCCTGCCGCGTGCTCAAGTAGTCAATGGCACGCAGGACGTCGAAGACGCGCAATCCCAGGGTCGAGGTCTTCATCTTCATGGCGTCGCAGCCCAGCCGGAACTCGGTGTTGTGCTCGCCGCCGGTGGAGGTGATCTGGCGCGTCTTGACTCCGCCGCTGCCGCGCACGTCAAAGACGAAGACGTTGCGGCCTTGCTCCAGGATGTCCAGCAAGCGCGCGTGCTCGGCAGGAATCGCGTCGCTGCCGGCAGCGAGGAGCAGGATTTCGGTAGTGGGGTGGGGTGGGACCAGGACCGCCTTGCCTGGGAGCGCCGGCGTCCCGCCGGCCCCTGGTTGTGCCTCGCGCGCGTGGGCCAGGACTGCCCCCAAGGCCGGCGGGACGCCGGCGCTCCCAGACCGGGGTGCCCCCCGCGCGTGGACCAGGACCGCCGTCACGCACACATCGGGCTCAGAGAAGAAGAAGATCTTCTCGGTCCGGTAGCCGTCTACGGGTTCGTCACTGATGATGCGCGGATATATAGGCCGCTCGCGCGGCGGGCCGATCCAGGCTGTTTCCTGCGCCAGGTCGGCGCTGGTCTCGCCTATGCCCAGCGCCTCGGCCAGCATGGTCCGCAGCAGCTTGGGAGCGTGTTTGCAGAGCGCGGGGGCGATGTGCGCCAGTTCCTCGCGCAGCAGCGCGCTGACCGTCCTGCACTGCGGAAAAGTCCGCAGCACCTGGCCCGTGGCAGTGACATTGAGTGCTTCCCGCGGGAGCGTCTCCGGTTCATCTGGGAGCGCCGGCGTCCCGCCGGCCTTCTCGCCAACCAATGCCTTGGTAAAGAACTCCACAGCCGCCTTCCGCAGGCACGCGGAGTAAGAATGTGTCGTCGGCGCGATTGTGTAACCCAGGCGCTGCGGGGCTTCGGGGCCGAAGAGCGCGTAGAACCGCCTGGCGCGCGCAAAGGTTTCCAGTGCGCCTTCAATGGGGAAGAAATCGTACGCCGCCAGCCCGAGATGCACCGGCTTGGGCGCGAAGACGGCGATGTAATCGTCGTGGTCCGGGCCGTCGCTGAAGCAACCGTATAAGTTCTGTTCCCCGTCCTGCGGCTGGCCGGTCTTCAGATACGACTCGTAATCCATGACGAACGTGCAGGGCATGGCCGCTGCCAGGCGCGGCTCGGCCACCATCAAGTAACACGTCTGCGTGCCGCCGCCGGAACTGCCGGTGACGCCGATTCTTTGGGGGTCAACTTCGGGGCGCGTGAGCAGGTAATCCACGCCGCGGATGCCGTCCCACACGAAGTGCCGCGCGATAGAGAGGCCGGCCATGTAGTACTGCATCCCGGCATAAGTGTGCTCGGTCGTGCCCCATTGCACGCGCTGGAAACCGGTCTGCTCGTCAAGGAACTGAAAGCGCTCGCCCTGCCCCGGCGGATCAATGCTCAGGGCCAGGATGCCGGCCTGCGCCAGGGCGATGCAGACTTTCTGGTAATTCTCGTGCGCCTTGGCTTCCTCCGCATGGCCGCAGACGAAAAGCACAGCCGCTCCCGGCGCCTGGCCGCGCCGCGACTTGGGCATGTAGAGGTTCGCGGTGACGGGGAAGTTTGGCAGACTGTGGTAGATGAGTTTCTCGATGACATAAGCGCCGCGGTCCAGAGTGCCCGTGATTGCCGGGTCCAGCGGCGTGCGTTCTTTGGGCAAGCCGCCGATGGCGTGCAGGAAGTTCCGCAGCATCCGCGCGCGGTACAGGTCGGCGTCGGCGCGCGTCTTGAGCGCGGCGCGTTCGGCCTCGCGGCGGCGGAAACAGCGTTCAGCGCGCCGGCGCAGGTGGTCAATCATCTGGTCGCTCACGTCGTAGTAGCCGTCAACGTGGGAAGAGAAGGTCTGCATGGGTCGTCCCTCCAAACCTGGCCCGCAAGCGAAGGTCAAAACGGGTTTTCAACTGGGTGAACTATATACTGGGAAAGGACGGGGATGCGAACGTAACTTTCTTGACTTGGGATACTCGCCAACAATAATGGAGTCGTGCGGGACATTGCCGGAGTTGTTCTGGAGGCTCTTTGGCAGGGAGGGGAAGGTTCCGTGCGGGTCCCAGAAACTCCGTGCGCGTCCCAGAAACTCCAGAAACTCCAGGAGTAGCCCTATGCTTTATCTCACGATTGCTGTCGTGGCGCTACTTGTCATGGCCACCCTAGTCGTGCTGTACCGGCCATGGAGATGTAAATCCAAGAAAGCGATGTATTCGGAACTGCGGATGCAGGCCCTCACTTTCTCAGGGAGGGCGTCCGGCCTTTCGCATGGGGTCCAAAGCTCCCAAGCGTGGGGTGTGATGATGGAGCTTGGTTCTTCAGTAGGGGTCGCAACTTTGATCTCCCTTTCAGACGGAAGCGCCAGCCTCTACTACAGCAATGGTGGTGGGGTCATTGGCGGAATAGCGCATGAGAGTATCAGGAACGCAGCAAAGCAATTCGTTAGTGTGGCGGGGCAATACCAATCCAAGATGAGCACGACTACAACATTTCCATTGCCTGCCGCAGGGCGAGTAGTCTTCTACGTTCGTACTGATTCGGGGGTCCTGACAGCAGAGGCCGGTGAGAACGAATTGGGGGAACGGCGTCATGTTCTCTCGCCATTGTTCTACGCTGGGCACGGTGTCATCACGGCGTTCCGTACCACAGGCCTCATCGGTTGATGGACAACGCAAGAACCACCTTAACCGGGTGGAGTTTGGGGGGCGCGCACAAGACTTTCTTGATGCTCGCGCCAAGCGCAGCGTGGCTGCCGAAGGCATAAGCCGCCCCATCCTGCCCCTTGCGCAACAGAAGATGCCGACGTACCATCCTGAAACATGCGCGGCTGGCTGGGGGCGCCGCCAAGGAAGCCTAAGCGTGAGCAATGGCCAAGCGTTGAAAGATTCTCTTGTCCGGGTGCACTGCTTCGTGGACGAGGCTGGCGACCCCGTCCTCTTTGGCTGGAGAGGCAAGGTTCTCGTCGGCACGCCCGGTTGCTCGTCGTTCTTCGTCCTCGGCAAACTCGAAGTGAACGCGCCGGAGCGCCTGGGCCAGGAACTTGAAGCCTTGCGGGCACAGCTCCTTGCCGATCCCTACTTCAGAAACGTACCGTCCATGCAGCCCGCTGAGAAGAAGACGGCCCTGGCTTTCCACGCGAACAACGATCTGCCGGAAGTGCGGAGGGAGGTATTCCATCTCTTGCTGGCGCACGACCTCCGTTTCCAGGCCGTTATCCGGGACAAGGCTGCCCTCTTGGCCTTCGTGCGCCAGGAAAACGAACGGAACCCGGCCTACAGGTACAGCAAGGACGAACAATATGACCTTCTCGTGGCCAAGCTCTTCAAGAGCGGCTTCTACAAGGGGGATGAGTTCCACATCACCTTTGCGAAGCGCGGCAGACAAAACCGCACGCAGGCCTTGCGGGTGGCTCTGGAGCAGGCGCGCCGGGCGTTCGAGCGCGATTCTGGCACGCAGGCGCGTGCCAAGGTGGAAATCCTCGAGGCGCTGCCGCCAGGAAATCCCGGGCTTCAAGCTGTGGACTACTTTCTTTGGGCGGTACAGCGGTTCTACGAGTTGGGCTGGAATACGGAAGAAGGCGATAGATTCCTGCACCTCATCTGGCCCAAGGTTGCGGCCATTCACGACCTGGATGACCTGCGGAATAGCCCCCTTGGGGAGACCTACTGGCCGGACAGGCCGTTAACTGTGGAGGCGCTGAAGTCAAGGCATAAAAAAAGCCGGGGGATATAGGGCACCCGCACCATCCTGGGCCGCCACACGGTATGAATCCGAATTTCGTCCCCCAGCCATAGTCAGTTAACCACATCGCGGCTGAATGTCAAGACAGGAAACTCTCTGGACACCTCCCGCCTCAGCCCGCATTATCCACGGCAGAAACGAGGAAAAGACCATGACGCCCACTCCGGTTTCCCGCTTTGCCATTCTCCTTGGAGTTGCCCTCCTGTGCGTGGCAGCGCGCGCGCCCGCGGCCACGATTACTCTGACGGCCAGCCTGCCTCCCGGAGGGGGCGGTCTTGCGGTCCCGGTGGCGGGTGGGATTCCGTTTCCTCAAGGCCAGGTCGCATCCACGGACAACGTGCGCCTGCTCAGCGCCGGGCGCGAGGTCCCCTGCCAGGTCACACGGCTGGCCGTGTGGCCTGACGGCACAGTCAAATGGGCGCTCATTGACGCCGTGATGGACCCTGCGGCTGCCCAAGCACTTACCCTTGAATTCGGCGCCGGTCTGCACCGGGAACCTGTCGCCGGCGGCTTGACGGCGGCGCTGAACGGGCCCGACGCGCAAATCTCCGGCGGCGGCATGGTGGCCGCAATCCGCAAGAACGGCGGCGGCGCGATTGACGAACTGGCCGTGGGCGGCAAGAACGTTATCGCCGCGGGCCGGCCCGCGCGCTTGGCGCTCGAAGTTCTGCGCACCAGCGGCCCGGAGGCGCTGCCCACGAACCGCTTCGTGTGCCGCGACCCCGGCGCGACGATTGACACGGGCAAGGTCGAGATTAGCGAACTGGCCATTGAAGCGTCCGGGCCGATACGCGCGACGGTGCTTCTGCGCGGACAGGTCTTGCTGCCGCATTTCGGCGCCACGCTGCCCGACGAGGTCAAGCGCGTCGAGCCGCCCGGCAGAATGCCGTTCTCCATGCGGTTGAGCTTCTTCGTAGGACAGGCTTCCAGCCTGTCAGACCGGCAAGATGCCGGTCCTACGAAGGGCTACTGCGTGGTCTGCGGCCAGCACCAGATCGTCTTTTCCGGCGAGCCGGACTGCGACTTCATCGCACATTGGGGTATTGAGTTTCCCGGACTGACCGGAGCGCACGGCTGCTTGGTCCTTGAACCGGGCGCGGAACTGGAGCAGTCCGGCGAGAAGCTGGCGCTGGCCAAGGAGACGCGCCTCTGTTGGGCGCCGCTCAAGACCGGCGCCGCTCTGATCCGTGAGGGCTGGCAGAATCGCCCGTGCGGCATCACGGTGGCCCCCTCAACCCTGACCCCTCTCCCCGCGGGGGCCCCCTCACCCCTAACCCCTCTCCCGCAAGGGGAGAGGGGAACTGTTTCGCTTGACTTCTGGCCGCGCGCGGCAGGGGTCTGGGACTTGCGGCGCTACGCGCGCGAATGGGCCGCGGGTGAGAGCGGCGACACGAAAGACCCGGCCAGCCTGGCGCATTTTGCCAAGTATGCCGCGCGGGGCCTGGCCAAGAGCCATGACTTTGTGCTCTGGTTTGGCCAAGCGGCGACGGATGCCGCGGCGCAGGCCGCGGCGGCCTCGCTTTCCGCGCGCGCTCTGCTCCTTGCGCCCCCCTCCTGGTACGCCGCCACCGCGGCGCTCGGGACATTCGTCCCCAATCAAACCACGGGCGAGCTGGCCGAGGTTGATGCGGAGACCCACCGCAAGCTGGACTATCACATCTATTGCCAGGACCTCTTCAACTGGTACGGCAAGGCGACCTACGGTTTCTGGCAAACGCGCTTCGGCCAGACGCACCGCAATGACCGCTGGGACAATGACTACGGCCGCTGGGGCTGGGCGCTCAACGACGGCGGCGGGCGCATCGGCCATGTGCTGATGCTGGAATTCCTGCGCACGGGCGAGCGCCGCTACTTCGATGCGGGCGCGGCTTTCAACCGCATCAACTTCGACACCAACATGGTCCACACCGCGCAGCATTTGGAGAACTCGAAGACCTGGTGGACGGTGCAAGGCTGCTCCCATCGCCACAACGTCCAGCCCTTCGGATGCCCCTATATCGGCCTGCGCGGTTCGTACCCGGTGGGGCAGCGCATTCTGCACTTGCTCACCGGAGACGGAGTGATCGCTGATGGCCTGGACCTGGTGGCTGAGGCAGCGTTGCAGTACGCGGGTGGCAAGAGTTCGCGCCTCGGCAACAGCGGCGAAAGCGACGGCCAAGGTTCCGCGGCCAACGCGCTGCTCTGGAAGTACGAGACCAGCGGCGACAAAAAATATCTCGAGGCCTGCCGCGTCATCCTCGACAAGACGGGCCTCATTCCGCCCAAGAGCGCCAAGGACCTGGCTTACGGCCCCAGCTTCGGGGTCTTCAATGCCGCGGGCGAGTATGCCGAGCTGGCGGCGGACAAGGCTTTCCAGGAGCGCGTTGTGGCCGTGGCGCGGATGGGCGCGCAGGAGAAGGAGCCGGAGCAGTTCCTCTACGCTATGGCTATGGGCTATCGCTTCAGCAAAGACGAAACGCTGCGCACGCAGTTGGAGACGATCCTCAAGAAACGCGCTGCCGCGCCCAAGAACGGCCTGGAAGATTTGCCCCCCGAACAATGGCCCGGCCACGCCGGCTGGCGCCAGCCGTCACTGGACCCCAACACCATGCGCGATCTGCCTTATGCCGAGGCTGTGCTTGTGGCGCAATCCTCTGGATTGCGGGGCAAGCCGGAGGCTTGCCTTACATTGCGCGGCGCCGTGCCGCCCAAGGATTGGTTCAGGCCTGGTGGACGGCAAACGGCGCAAGAGAGCGTACCAAACGCGGTGGCCCTCGTGAAACTGGCCGTGCCCGCCGCTGTGCCCAAAACGCTAACGGTTGGCCAGGCTGAGTGGACACCTGGAAAAGCGCTGGCCGACAAAATCGCGGTCAATGGCGCTACGCCGCTCGCTGCCGCGATTGTGCCCTACGTGGAGTTGGTTGCTCTCAAGGGTGGCTCCGCCTGCATAGCCGCCAAGCACGAGATGCTGACAGGCGCAGTCGTTTCGTCCGGCGCCGCGCCTGACGGGACGCTCATTTCCCAGGCCAAGGCCGGCGCAGCCAGTTTCCTGATTTGTGTCCGTGCCGCCGAGGCGGACGGGGCGCCCTGCTTCCGCATCGAAGCTGCTTGCCAGGTGCCGCAGGGCTCCGGCCGCGTGGCCAGTTGGGGGCTGCTGGTGCCGCTCAAGCTCAGCGGCAACGGCAACCTGATCCAGACAACCGCCCCCGGCCTTTTCCGTCTCGAACGCTGCCGCCTGGATCAGAACGATGAGCGCATTCCGAACTGGCTCACCAGCGAATACCATTGGGGCGAAGGCGCGCCGCTGTGGCCCAAGTGGCGCGAGAGCGGCATCCAGATTGGGCCGGGAGAGTACTACCGCATCTGGCGTGCGAACCGCAGTGATGTCGCGCCGCTTGTCTGCGACCAGGGCGCAGGCCAAGGCAACTGGCTGGACATCACCGACCGCGGCGCCAATCCGCGTTGGGGACTCACCGCGCGCATCCTGCGGCCGGCGGCGCCGGAATCGCGCCAGGCCGTCCGTATGAACCTGGAGACGGGCCTGCTGGAAATCCAGTTCCACGACGCGGCGGCCGAACCGCTGAGCGAAGCGGCGGCGAACGGCGGTCTGTCCGGCGCGGTGGATCTCATCTTTCACGACGGTTGGCGTCCGCCGCTGGCCAAGCCGGAACTTCCCGCGGCGCAATATGAGAAGTTCCTGGGCGACCTGGACTACGGCGGGAACTATGGACTCTTCGCTCTGCGCTTTGCTCTGTCAATCACCCACCAGGTCCAAGGCAAGGCCTGGGCGGAAAAAATCCGCGACCTGGGGATTGAGCCGCGGGAGATCCTGTATGGTATGCTATTCAAAGAGGGCCTGGCGCAGCATTGCGGCAAGCTGGGCGTGCAATGGGACGCCAACGATGTCGAAGGGTCTGTGCGCCGCGTGATCGAGCATTACAAAAAATGAGGGGTTTCGCACTGGACAAACCGGCGCAATCGTTGAAAAGGAGGAACGCAGGATCTCGCGCGAAACTTTTGGGGGACGGCCCGGGCGAATTCGGCTCAGTCGAAGCGCTCGTTTGACGATACTGTAGTGGCGGCGCCTGCGCGGCCCTCCACCCCAGGATGAGGGAGCAAATGGGTCTTTCAACAGTTGTGCTGTACCGGATGCCCAAACGGATTCTGTGGTTGCTGCCACTGGTGGCCTTCAGCCCGCTCTTGGCGCTGCCTGCGGAAGACGACCTGTCTGCGGCGCGGAAGATGCTCGAAGCAGGGTCCATGGACGGCCCTGCCATCGCCGCGGCGATCAAAGACACCTTCATGAGCAAGCGGGACTGGGAGAAGGAAGTCACCCAGTTCTGGAGCAGGTTCAAGGACTGGGAGTCGGACACAGGCGGGAACGTGGGCCGCTACCTCAACGACCGCATGATCCTCGTGGGCCTGGGCGCCTCCGGCGGCAAGCCCGAGAAGCTCAAGAAGGCCTTTATCTGGCTGGCCATGTATAAGGAGTTCG
>JBEKKG010000048.1:0-15401 GCA_050010835.1 Planctomycetota bacterium | reverse complement strand
CGTGATGCTCGCGGCGCTGCCGGAGCCCGCCCACGCGCTGCTGCAAAAGCTGGCGGTTTTTCTGATGTACTGCTCGAAAGCCAATGGGGGCGGGCGCGACAGTGGCGCGGAGTATTTCCAACGGTCTGCCCCGCTATACCGCAAGGACATTGACCGGCGCTGGAAGAGCTGCGTGGTCATCTACTCTGCCAGGAACTACATGCAGCAGTCCGAACTCTGGTCGGTGAAGGTCCTGGTTCATGAGTTCGCCCACGCCTACCAGTTGGAACAGTGGCCCGAGAAGCAACCCGACATTTACCAGGCCTGGGAGAATGCAGTCAAGCATGGGCTCTACCGCAAGGTCAAGGATGACAAAGGAGCGATACTCGACACCGGCTACGCGGCCACGAACCAGCTCGAATACTTCGCCGAACTCTCTTGCATGTACTTCGTCGGCTGCAATTACCAGCCATTCAATCGTGAGGAACTGAGGGCCTACGATCCCGTTGGCCACGCCATGATCGAGAAGATGTGGCGGGTCAAGGAGTAGCCGAAGTTCAGTAATCGCCAGGACCTGAAAAGCCGATAAATGAGTTGGTGGAATTCCTGTTTCTTTCCGCCTTGAGCATGGAGCAGAAGACGTTTTTGCGCGGAACTGTCGAACGCATACCTCATCCCCAGCGCGACACGGCTTGGGTCTGGCTCGCCCTGGGCCCGGCGTTCATCGTGCTGTGCGGTATCGGCCTGGGTTTGCTGTTGGTGTCTCTGCGCAAGTCCAACTCTCTCTTGGCCGAGCCGCAACGGCACTACGAAAAGCCGCGGCCGATTGCACAAGACCCGGCGGCAAATCAGGAGTCAACGCCGCTGAACGCCGCGTCTCCAAAGCAGGTGCCCTCTCCACCGGCGTCCCGTTCCGGCGTTCACGCTGCAACCGGACACAAGCTTTCTCTGGAGCTTCTGGCGGGGAAATGGGCGGGCCAGACCGAGGCCGATGGGGTGCTGAACATTACCATCGTCTCGGATGGACGGCTGGGCTACACTTTCAGCGACGGCTGCCGGGAACGCAGCGAAGGGCGCATCCAGACCCGCGAGCAGACGATCTACTACTTTGAGCATGGCGAGCGGCGCCCCGTCTTATGGTGGGGTTTCCTGGATGCCGCCGGTCAACTCCATTTGCAAATGGATGATGACGAGGAAATCTACGTCCTGACTCGCGAGAAATAGCAGGAGAGCGCTTTCATGCATTGTTTGTTGCTCGGCGGTGGTGGCGCGGTCGGCGTGGCCCTGCTCTACCTGTTGCAGCGGCTGGGGTGGTCCGCGAGCGTGGCGGACCCAAAGAAGCCGCGCCATGAAGCGGAACACGCGGAGCTCTTCCGCCGCACGGTCCAGGATTGGGAGGTGCGGAGTTTCTCGCTGGACAATCTGGACGCGCGCTTGCGCGCCGGCAAGTTCGATCTCGTTCTGGACCTCGCCCCCACCGTGGACAAGTTCAAGTCCGTCTCCTTGTGCGACGAGCATGGCGTGCCCCTGGTCAATTCCACAATGGTGGACTGCTGGGCCGACATCCACATCGCGGCTTTCAACTTTATCTGCAAACGTCCGCCGGTCTCGCGCTGCCCTCACATCGTGGCTGCCGGCATGAATCCCGGCGCGGTCAACGCTATGGCGGAGGAGGTCATCACCCGGTTTGAGCAGCCGGACGCGATCTGCTTCTGGGAGTACGACGACACTCTGCCCTGCGACGGCGTGCTGCACGGGCCTGTGACCACCTGGAGCGAGGGCGAGTCGGCGGACGAACTGACCGAGGACTGGACCTTCGAAGTGTTGGAAGAGGGCTCGCTGGTCCTGCATGAAGATGCGTTGAGTTGGGCGCCGGAGCGTTTCCAGAACTGCGGCGCGCCTATGGAAAAGCTGGGGATTCCGCCGGAGACCGAGCCTTTCCTCATTGGCCATGAAGAATGCGTCTACCTGGGGTGGCGCCACGACACCGCCGTCAAATTTGTTTATGCCTTCCACGCCGAGAACATGCAGCACATCCGCCGCGCCGGCTACGGCTGGAAGCCGGAGCTCCTGCTCCAGCAGCCGGGCCGGCCCCTGGTGGGCCGCGACATCGTGGGCGTCTCTTGCCGCTACGACGAGGATCATTCCTGGGAGGGACGATACTGCACGCTGGCGAACTCCCCGGCCATCCCCTGCGACACCAACGCCACCTGCATGCTGGTCGCTTCCGGCATAGTGGCTTCGGCCATGCTGCTTGCGGAAGGGAAACTGCCGGCGGGCGTGCATCTGACCCACGAGTTGCCCGGCTGGATGGCCGCGTTCCGGACCCTTGTCGAGGTGCATGATGTCTGAACCGGAAGCTCTTGCCCAGGCTGCGCTGCCGCTGCTCAAGGTGGTCCGCTTCGTGGAGCGCCTGGAGCCCGGCGCCACCGCACTGCTGGAATTTCACGACCCCTATCCGCGCTGGGCCGTGGTGGATTCCGGGGACATGACCCGATTTCCGGCTGTTTGGAAATCGGGATCGTGTCCCCGGAATCCCCGGGATCCCACGCCGGAAGTCCGCGTCAGTCCCCCCTGGCCGGCGGAGCTCAGCGTGCTTTTCATTCCCCTAAACTTGGAGAACGAATGGGCCGCGAAAGCTGAGGCCTGGATGCAATCTGAGCCAAGCCCCGCGGCGCAGACCGTCCGCGTGCCCCTGGCCGGCGGCTGGCTGCTCTGGCAGCCCGGCCGCGCAGCGGCGCTCTGCCAGCCCGAACAGTCTGAGGCCCTCCTGGTCCTGCTCGCCAGGTTCTCCTTCTACGAATCAGAACTGCGAAGACTCGAAGCTGAAATAGCCGGCGACTGGGCCGTCGTGGAAAGCGACATTCCGTTGACGCACGATGTCAAGGCGGCGGACCTCTGCCGCCAGGCGCAGCTCGGAGAGATGACCCAGCGCACGCTGCAGCGCCGCATGAGGCACGTGCGCATCGAGCAGCATCTGCTCAATCCGGCGGGGACTGGCCCCCTGGCAAAAGTGGCCCGGTACCTGCAACGCAAGCTGCGTATCGCCAACCGTCTCGAAGCACTGGACGGGCAGCTTGAGACCTATGAGTACGTCTACGAACTGGCCAACCAGCGCATGGCCGAGTACGCCAATTTCCGCCGCGAGTATCTGGTCGAATGGCTGATCGTCATTGTCCTGGCGCTGGAAGTGGTCGTGGTGATCGCGGAACTGTTCCTGGCGTACCATGCGTGATTCTTCAAGACTACTTCTTCCACTCGATCCCCGGTTTTTCCTGTGTCACGCCTTGCCCGCCAAAAGAGAATTGCGTGCCCCCCAGCATCCCCAGCTTGAGCACCATACCCTTGGCGTCCAGCCGCGCGACGGCAATCAACGCATCGCTCTTGCCGCCCTCGAACGAACTCGGCTCAGCCGGCCGGCCGTCTTTTTGCGGGTCGTAGCGCACCACCAGCACGTCGCTTGAGCCGTCGTCACGCAGAATGCGCAGGCCGTACGCAGGCACCGGGCCGGTGACGGTGAGCTTCTCAACCGACTTCACAACGTTTAGATCCTTGTAGGGGTTGATCACCGTGGCAAAGACCGTTTCCTTGCAGTGGCGCCGGACGACTATTTCCTGCCGCTGGTCAGCGTTTTCGCCGGCATACACAACGGTTTGCGGCTCGCCCAGCAGAGTAGCCTGAACGCGATTGGCCGGGTGGCCGGTTTGAGCATCCGGCTCGGCAGCGGCGGGGTTCGGCGGGGCCGCGTCCCGGCGCCAGACGCCCGACCAATCTCTGTCCGTCGTGAGCGCCTCGCGCACGGCGATGTGTTTGTAGCCGCGGCTGGTAGGCGGACCCAAGGGGGTGAGCTTCGCCACATCCGCGCCCTGCATGGCATCCAGTGCGCCGCGGAAACAGAGCGGATAATCGTACGTGCGCTCGGCTTTGCTCCAGGCGCGGTAAATGTCGGCAATGTAGCCCCGCATCTGCACTACCGTCCGGTCCAGCCCCACGCCGGCGTACGCGGCAGCGGAGACGCCGCGCATGACCTTCACGTCGCCGGCATCGTAAAACGCCAGCAGCTTGCCGGTCGTCGGCGCCTGCTCGTGCTGGTCTACCGACATGGTCCAGTGCGCGATGGTAGGACGTGTCCATTCGCCGTGCCGGCTGTCTTCATAGCGATAAAACCCGGGTTCTCCGGCCAGCTCATCGCCATCAGCAAACAAGATCAGAGTCAGCTTGTCGGGATGGCCATGACTGCCGCCGTGGGGACCATAGTTCAGCAGCAGGTAGGTTTGCTTGCCTGCTTCGGCGCCACGCAGGATGGCGTAGCCGAGAGTGCCGAAGATAACGCTGCCCATTGCCGCGATTTCTTTCGCCGGCAGCGGGTCGTAGACGACCGTCGGGAAATAACAGCCTTCGGACTGGAAGACTTGCCGTTCGGCGGCGTTGACGATGCCGCCGTAGTTCGGGTCCTGGTAGCGTAGCCAGGCGAAGTCGTAGGCCATCGCGGTCCAGTCCGAGGCCACCGGCGTCCGGCTGGAATCGTGGATGCCCGGCGCGGTGCCGTCGGGATAGGCGTACTTCAACGGCGAGTCCCACAGGTTCTTGACGCGGCATTGCTGGAAGCCGTAGAGGTCGCAGCCGCGCCTGGCGAGCGGCTCCATGCACGCGACCAACGCCTGGCGCGCAAAGAGTTGGTAGCCGATAGCGCCCTCTTTCCACATCCCATCCTCGCCGATGCCTCTGGCGATCATCATTTTGCTGTCGGCCGTGGCTAGGTCAATCCAATCCTGGTCCTGGAGCACAATGCCGGCCTGAAGGTATGCCGCGTTGTAGAAATTGACCCAGTTGCCCACTTGCCCTGGAGCGGCTTGCGGCTCGGCGGTGCGCCAGTTGGGGTTGGCCTTCTGCCGCGCCGCGACTTCTTCCGCCGCCGGGCGCTTCTGATGGATGAAAGTCACCGCACAGCGGATAAGGTCGTTTTCAATCAGCTTGCGGTCTTCGTCGCTCATGCACTTGGCGTGGTAGACCATGTCGTAGGACTGGATCAGCGGCAGCAGCCACATCGCTTCGCTGAGGCGCTGGGCCATGATCTTGCTGGTGTCGCTGTCGTGGACGCCTTTGTGCTCCTTGTAGTCGTTGGGGTAGAGCTTGGCGTAGCCTACCAGGATCTCGCGCGCCTTCTGGGCGTAGCTTTCATTATCGGTAAGTTGGTAGGCCCAACCGAACCAGCCCGCCATTTTGCTCAACATGCTGTGGGCTTTGGCCTGCGCGTCCGAGCGGTCGCGCATTTGCGCGGGAACATTAGGGTCGGGGTGTTCGATTTTCTTGTTGAGCCATTCGTCGCAAGCCGCGAGGAGCTTCGCCAGCATCGCTTTGTCGTGCGAGTTGGCTGCGAGCTGCCCGCGCATCTTGAGGATTTCATCGCGCGACAGGTAGATGCCGGGATGCTCACCCAAGGCAATCGCCGGCGGCAAAGTGACTTTGACTTCCGAGTAATCGCTTTTCGGCGAGCCGCCCTGCACGTAGACGGGCGCGTCGGGATTGTAGTTCTGCACTTCAAGGTAGGGTGACAGGTCGCTGCTGGTGATGACCTCAATCTCTCCGATGCCGCCCCAAGTGACGGGCTTGCCGGTTTCAGCGATGGTACCGCCCGGATGGGAGGAGAGCACCTTGACCTCCAGCCAGTCCAGGTCCTTGCCGATCTTGATCGTCTGCCGCGGCTTGTCGCGCCGGTCCTTCGGGATGATCTTTTCAAGTGTGTGCTGGATGACCGTGCCATCAGCCAGCTTGAGTTCGATGTCCTTGGGCGACTCTTCCAACGCGTAGTCCGAGCATATAAAATTCACTTCCGTGACCGGGAGCTTGTCCACCAGCTCAATGCGAAAGGCATAAGGCACACCCCAGACGACGCAGCGCGAGTGCACGTCGCCGTCCGCGCTTTCATCCGGGCTGTTGCGCTTGTCCTGCCCCACATTCGGGCCGAGGAGCTGGAGCGTGACCCGTCCGCCGTTGTCCAGCCGCGCGGCGTTGTGAGCTTGGATTTCCTTTTCCGCGGCCTGCGGACTTTTCGCTTTTGCTTCGGCGCCGCTGAGCGTCGGGCCGGGCGCGCCAGCCGCCAGTAGTGCCAGGGCCAACAAAGCGATCGTTGGGACCTCGTGTGCTTTCATGGCCAGTTCTCCTTATGCCACCTACGGCGCCAGCGGGTGCGCCCGCTTCTCCAGCGGCAACGGTACGCGCGCGCCGCTCAAGGCCGAGCTATACACAGCCAAAACCATTTCCACGGCCTTCATCCCGTCGCGCCCGGAACAGAACGGTTCGCGCGCCTCGCGGATGGCGGCCAGCAGGTCGTCCACCATGCGGCGGTTGGCTGGAGAGAAAGCGTCTTTCTCGGGCGGCGCGTTCAACGCCGGGTCCTCGGGCACCGGTTCCCAAGCGTCCTCCGGCGCGCCGCTTTTGCGCACGAAGACCTTGGGCGGAATATCGGCGGCGACTTTCGCAACGCCTTTCGAGCCGCTCAGCTCCAGCCCCCAGTGCTCAGTCCTGCCCCGGTTCCCGGCGCTGCTGCCGAAAACCGCTTTCACGGCCTTGGCAAACCCGAATTCCGCGGCGATGTCGTCGCCGGCTACGGGGCCGATGTCCTCGGTGGCGGCGTGCGCGTCGGCAAGCGTGATCTCGTGCCCTTGCTGGCGCACCCGCGCGCTGCACCACTGCGCCGGGCCGGCAAAGAAAATCATCAGGTTGAAGAGGTGCACGCCCAGCACCATCAGGTCTTCGCCGCCGGCGCGGTGGTCCTGCTTGCCGCGCGCGCGGATTTCCTGCAATTCGCCGATCAGCCCGGCATCCAGCATTTTCTTCAGATGCAGAATACCGGGCGCCAGGCGCATCTGGTGTGCCACCGCGATCTTCAGTCCGCTCTTGTTCGCCGCGGCCAGCAGTTCGTCCGCTTCGGCCAACGTGCTCGTAAAGGGCTTCTCGCAGTAGAGGTGCGCGCCCGCTTGCAGGGCGGCCAGCGCCAGGTCGTGGTGCAAGACCGGCCATCGCGGCGCGATACTGACGAGTTGCGGTTTTTCCTGCGCCAGCATCTCACGGAAGTCCGCGTATTGCCGCGGCGCCTTGGCGCGTTGCGCGGCCTTCGCGCGGCCCGCCGGGTCAGGGTCGCTCACGGCCACGACCACCGCGTCCTCGCGGCCGTTGAAGCAGACGTCCAGACCGTGCCCGAAGTTGCCCTTGCCAGTGTGGCCGATGATGGCCGCGCGGTACGGGCGCGCGGGCGCCTTGCCGTCCTCGTCAGCCCGGGAGTCCAGTGCGGCCGCGGCAGCCGTGGCGGCCAGACCGAGAAAGCGGCGGCGGGTTGTCTTGCCCATGAGCTTGCTCCAAAGGTTCTACTTCTCCCCCAGTTCTTTCTTCTCCTGTCCGCAGACTGAGTAGAACTTGCCGTCCTCTATGACCAGGCACATTGCCGGGCCGTGCCGGTAGGTTTTGGACATGCCCACGTCTATCATGATTATGGCCCGGTCCGCCTTGGTCACGATGCCCGCACCCGGGCTTGTCACTGTGTGCCCAATGACAATGTGCTTCGCCTCGTGCTTCTTGAAGATGAGTTCGAGCAATGGCTTGAGCTCGGTTTCGGCTACGATGGCGAGGCCGCGATACCAAAGAGGCCCGTCTTCGTCCGCGGAGGCGCCGGAGGCCAGCGGCGCGCCCAGCGATTTGCTGACCTGTGTGTTGATCTCCGTCAAGGGCAGCCTTCCATAGTCCGACGAGAGGCCGCCGTGCACGAACAGGATGTCGTTGATCTTGATGATGGCAGGGTTGCCCCGGATCCACTTCCCGTACTTGCCTTGGGGTCCCATTGCCTCCATGTACGCCTCCATGCCACCGTAGGCCGCGGCCTCGCTTCGATAGAGATACCTGTAGTCGTGGGCGAGGGCCATGGCTTCGTGGTTGCCGAGCAAGGCATGCACCTGGCCGCCGGCTGCCCTGGCCTGTTGCTCCAGGTCCATGAGCAGGTCGAGCGCTTTCTTGGAGTCCGGCCCGCGATCCAGCACATCGCCGGTCTGGACGAGGTGTGTCTGTCCCGCAATCCACTTGTGGGCATCGTCTATGACGCCAGCAGCCAAGAGGCACTTGACGAATTGATCGTAGTCGCCGTGTACGTCGCCCACGGCAACGATGCGGGCCACGTTCTGCCATTCGTACGTGCGCTCCTGGGCCCACGCGGCCCCTGCGGCGAGCAGGAGCAAGACCAGAAGCGGCGAACAGCGTCGGGCCGGTCTCTTGTCCATTTCGTTCCTCCGGGAACACGGCGACCGCAAATCCAAGCGCTCCCGCATTATCGGCAACGCGCCGGCTTTTTCAACGAGCAGCGTGGTGCGCCGCGTGTTGTCTCTTTATCGTGTTGGTGTAACATAGGAGGTGACTCACGTGGGAGGAGGGTTGGCATGAGCACAAACGGGTTTCACCCTGCGGCGGACGACTTCCGCGCGGCCCGCGAACGGATCAGGCCGTACATCTGCACCACGCCGCTGCTGCGCGCCGACCCGCTGGAACGCGGCGGCAAGCGTGTGTTCCTGAAGCCAGAGAACTTGCAGCGCACAGGCTCCTTCAAGGTGCGCGGGGCTTTCAACGCCGCGGCGTCCTTCAGCCCCGAAACCAAGGCGCGCGGCGCGGTGGCCTTCAGTTCCGGCAACCACGGCACGGCTGTGGCGCTGGCGATGCGCGAGCTGGGCTTGCAGGAACGCGGCCAGCCGTACAAATGCGTGGTCGTGATGCCCGAGGGCGCCAACCCCGTGAAGACCGCGCGCGTCCGGGCGCTGGGGGCCGAGGTCGTCTTTTGCGGGAAAACCGTGGCCGAAAGGCAGGCCAAGGCCGAGGAACTGGCGATGCAAAACGGCTACGGGGTGATCCCCAGCTACGACCATAAGCGCATCATCTGCGGACAGGGCACGCTTGGCCTGGAGATCATGGACCAGTGGATAGCCTTGCCATCGCACCCGGGGCCGCTGCACCTTGTCGCCGCCCCCGTCGGCGGCGGCGGGTTGATGGCGGGAGTCGCGGCCGCGTTGCGCGCGGGCTATTTCGATGGCCGGATCGTGGGAGTGGAGCCTGAAAACGCCAACGACACCTTGCAGTCCCTGGCCCGCGGCGAACGCGTCACCATTGGCGCGCCGGTGACGATCTGCGACGGGCTGTGCTCCACCACTCCGGGCAAACTGACTTTCCCCATCCTGAAGCAGTTCCTCGAAGGCGTCGTGACGGTGAGCGACGAGCAGGTGC
The DNA here is from genome assembly GCA_050010835.1 of Planctomycetota bacterium. Classification (GTDB taxonomy): domain Bacteria; phylum Planctomycetota; class SZUA-567; order H5-PLA8; family H5-PLA8; genus JAPLOD01. Next base: position 6,161 of record JBEKKG010000048.1, on the reverse strand, counting down.
GCGCGGCGGTGGCGTTCCTGCTTTCCGAGATGAAACTGCTGGTCGAGCCCTCAGGCGCCGTGGCCGTCGCGGCCTGGATGTGCGGCCTCCTGGACAATCCCCCGCACGCTCCGCCGAGGCAGGAGCAGGCGGGAGACGTTGTCTTGGTCGTCAGCGGCGGCAACGTGGATCCGCGCCTGGCGCTGGCGTGGCTCATGGGGTTTGAGGCTTGAGGAGATTGCGTGCGCATCATTTTTTGCGGAACACCTGAGTACGCTGCGCCGTCGCTGGCACGGCTGGCCAGTCTCGTGCCACGGCACGAAGTGGTGGCCGTGGTCTCGCAGCCCGACAAACCCAAAGGACGATCCGGCGTGCCCACGCCGCCGCCGGTCGTGGATGCGGCACGGAAATTGGGCCTGCCGCCGGCGGCCATCCTGCAGCCGCAGTCCATCAATGAGCCGGAAACCTTACAGCGGCTAGGGGCGCTGGCGGCCGACCTGCTCTGCGTCGTGGCTTATGGCGCGCTCCTGAAGAAGAAGGCTCTAGCGCTGCCGCGCCTCTGTGCCCTGAACGCTCATGGGTCCCTGTTGCCTAAGTACCGCGGCGCCGCGCCCATCCAGGCAGCGCTGCTGGCAGGCGACAAAGAGACCGGCGTCAGTATCATGGGGATGGTGCGCGGCTTGGACAAAGGCCCGTTGCTGCTCCAGCGCGCCATTCCCATCCAACCCAATGACAACGCGGCTACGCTGCACGACAGACTGGCCGCGCTATCGGCTGAATGCTTTGCCGAGGCCATCGCACGCTTCGAAGCCGGCACGGCGGCTTTCACTCCGCAGGACGAAGCGGCGGCCTCATACGCCGCGAAACTGGAAAAAGACTCCGGGCGCATGGACTGGACCAAGGACGCTGCGTTTCTGGAGCGTTTCGTCCGCGCCATGAACCCCTGGCCGGGAGCGTGGACGACAGTGAGCTTGCCTGACGGTTCGCAGAAGCTGCGCGTCCGCGTGTCCCGCGCAGGATTCCGGGGACATGACCCGATTTCCGGCTGTTTGGAAATCGGGATCGTGTCCCCGGAATCCCGGCTAGGCGTCGGGCTGGCTGACGGCTCCGGGACTGACGCAGCGATTCTGGTCGGCTGCGGCGACGGCGGCACGGTTGCCGTGCGCGAAGTCCAGCCGGAAGGCAAACGGGCGATGAGCACGGCGGAATTTCTCCGCGGCGCGGGCAGGAGGTTCGCGGCGGATTCGCACTGGGAGTAGGCAGCAGGCAGCCGGTTGCCGCGGCCAACGGGCAGTGTTAGTCCCCCCGGTTGCGCGGCCTTGACACCGTGCGATAAAGGTATAATTTATACTCCAGGATGGGAACGAGGATCCGGCAGTGGAGTTTGAGTTCGATGAGCGGAAAAGCCAGGCAAACGAGGCCAAGCACGGCATAGGTTTCCTGGAGGCGCAGGCGCTTTGGGAAGACCCTCAGCGAATCGAGATTCCGGCGCGAACGGAAGACGAACCGAGGTCCCTGACCGTGGGGATAATCGGAGAACGGCATTGGTCAGCCGTCATCACCTACAGAGGCGGCAAGGTCCGAATTATCTCGGTCCGACGTTCCCGCGATGAGGAGGTTGCGCTGTATGAAGGCTAAAGAATTCGGCCGTAAGTTCGACCAAGGCGAGGACGTTACCGCCCATCTGGACCTTGCCCAGGCCCGGCGCCCCGGGAAGGACCACCGGCGCGTCAACGTTGACTTCCCGGTTTGGATGATCGAATCTCTCGACCGCGAGGCGAGGCGGCTTGGGGTGACGCGGCAGTCAGTCATTAAGGTCTGGATTGCCCAAAAGCTGAAGCGTGCAACTACCTGAATTGGCGGCCAGAGGAGGTCTGTGCCATGCACAAAGTAACCGCGGTCGAAGTATTGGAGGGCTATCGCCTCAAGCTGACCTTTGACGACGGCAGGCAGGGCGTGGTTGACGTCTCGCACCTTGTGGGCAAAGGTGTCTTTTCGATCTGGTCGGACTACAACGTCTTCAGGAAAGTCCAGATCGGTGAGTGCGGGGAACTGATCTGGAACGACGAGGTTGATATCTGCCCGGATGCGCTTTACATGGAGGCGACGGGCCAACGCCCGGAAGACCTGTCACGTTTGCGCGGAATTCTGCGCCAACAACTCGCACTGCTGTCGGAACGCTAAGGTGTGGCCTCGCTGGGTGTATTCAGCTCGTATGTGCGCCACGAACAGCAGGCCGGCAGCGATTTGGACATCCTGGTCAGCTTCCACGAGACACCAGGTCTGTTTCGGTTCATTGAGTTGGAGAACTACCTGAGCGATCTGCTGGGTGTACGAGTGGACCTGGTGATGGCCGATTCCCTCAAGCCCAGGATCAAGCCCCGCGTTCTCGCGGAGGTAGTGCCAGTATGACCGTACCAGATGAACTGCGAGGGTATCTGGAAGATATCCACGAGGCTGCGCGGAAGGTGGGAGCCAATCCATGCCTGAGGTACCGCCTATGACTGCCCAGAATGACCTAACGCAACTGCGATCGCGCCAGAAGGAGCAGCAGCGAAGGGCCATTGTTCTTTGCATCGTTGTCGTTCTGTCACTCTTCTTCACTGCCTTTTGGAGTTGCGACAGAGCTGGGCTGTTCTATGGCCGTTCGGAGGTCATGGGCCAACTGCTACAGTTTCTCTGGTTTGCCGCTGCGGCGTGGATACCGCTGTCGTTTCTGGTTGCCATCCATCAGACCGACCGGAAAAACTTCGTCTATCTGTTGTCATTGTGCGTTGCCAATCTGAATACTGGCCACTGCCTTTTGGTTGCTGTTATGTGAGGAGATACAGAAAAACTTGACAGACCACTCCAGAGGAAAGCCGCCTTACGTCGTGCGCCCTTGCCGCCGGGTATCAGTGACAGACTGTATGTTCCCCTGTTTGGCCAGTTGCCCGGCCATCTCCTTCTTTTACTCGCTCCATTCCGCCTCCACCCCCGCCGGGACCAGCCCCAGCCTGCGCCCGGAATCCAGGAACAGCCGCACGGCCTTGCGGCCCTTCTCGCCGTAGTCGAGAGTGTATTCATTCACATACATGCCGACGAACTTGTCGGCCTTGGCGCGGCTGAGTCCGCGGCCATATTTCAAAGCGTAGCCCAGCGCCTCCTGGCGGTGTTCCAGGCCCCACTGGACGGACTGGCGAAGCTGCCCCGAGACGCGCCGGATGCGTGCGGCGCCCAGGTCCTTGCGGATGGCGTTGCAGCCCAGAGGCAGCGGCAGGCCGGTGGCGGCGCTCCACCACGCGCCCAGGTCCACGACCTTCTTCAGCTTGCCGCTGGCCGCCTGGTGGTAGGTCAGTTGCCCTTCATGGATAATCAGCCCGCCGTCATAATTCCCCGCCGCCACCTGCGGGATGATCTGGTCGAAGGGGACGGCCACGGTCTGGAAGTTCGGCTGAGCCGTCCGCGTGGCACGGGTTTGCAGCCCGTGGGCGAAGAGGCGCAAAGCCAGCAGCGCGCTGGTGCGCTCGCCGGGCACGGCGATCGTCTTGCCGCTCAGCCATTGACGCGCGCAGACGAACTTGTCTGCCTGCTCGCGCGCCGCCTTCGGCAACTTGAATTGCCGGGCCACCAGCACCGGGCCATAGCCGACACCGAAACTGGCGCCGTGGGGGAGCAGGACGTACTTGCCGGCCACGTGCGCGTACGCATGGAAGCTCAGCGCCGTGACTTCATACTGGCCGCGTTCAGCCGCGCGGTTGAGCGTCTCGATATCGCTCAAGTGGTGCTCGTACACCTCGGGTGCGGTATCGAACTGTCCGGACGCCAAGGCATAGAACATGAAGGCGTCGTCAGGGTCGGGGGAATGAGCCAATCGGATTTTGGATTCTGGATTTTGGATTTTGGATTTGCGATTGCTCATTTACCATCTCCGATGGGCGAACGACGCAATTGTGGGGAGTGGTCGTGGTCTGCGCAACTGCAATTGGGAACTGAACAGGTGTGGCGGCATGAAAAATCGAAAATCCAAAATCGAAAATCTAAAATCGCCCGGGGGTCCGGTGGAAACTTTCCCCAACCGGCACCCGGAGCGGGACTACGAGATCAGGATCACGGCGCCGGAGTTCACCGCGGTTTGTCCGCGCACGGGCCAGCCGGACTTTGCCACCCTGACCCTGAGCTACGTCCCGGACAGAGTGTGCCTCGAACTGAAGAGCCTGAAGCTGTACCTGCAAAGCTACCGCAACCGCGGCGTGTTTCACGAACACGTCACCAACGAGATCCTCAATGACCTCGTGGCGAGTTGCCAGCCCCGGCGCATGACCCTGGTGGGCGAGTTCAACGTGCGCGGCGGGATCCATACGGCCGTCACCGTGTCGTATCCAGCCGGGCGGAGCAAAGCGCCGCGCCGGTAGCGTCAACACGCCCTGTTCACCACAGAGACACAGAGAGTGGCTTCGGGGAACCGCAGATGGACGCAGATAAACGCAGATGAAAAGACAGTTTCTCTCATATCTGCGTTCATCTGCGGTTTCAAGGAAGCCCCGGGGTGGTGGCTGCTCCCGCCTACCCGAACACTGTCGCTGTGCGGCCGCGCCGGCGCCGGTTGGCCAGGACCTTGCGGCCGGACTTCGTGCTGTTGCGCTGGCGGAAACCGCTCACGCGGCGCTTCTTCAGCCTGGAATTACGGATGTTGATCTTCATCGTCTCTCTCTCTTCATCGCCTCTATCCTTGCACGACAAGGGGGCGCATTATAGTAAAGAATTGGAAATTCAAAGTGTAAATCCCTTTCGGTTGCAAATCCGCGCGCCGGCGGTACGTTGACTGCAGGTTTGCCCACAAGTGAAAGAGCAGCGCCTGGAACGGGTGAACGGCAAAGGACCTTCAGGCCAAGGACAGGAGGAGGAAGCTTCATGCGAGTCATAATTCAGCCCAATGCGGACAAGGCCGGCGAATGGGTCGCGGCCTACATCACACGGCGCATCAACAAGTTCAAGCCGACGCGCGACAAGCAGTTTGTCCTGGGACTGCCCACCGGCAGTTCTCCGCTGCCGGTTTACAAGCAGCTTGCGCTCTTGCACAAGCAGGGCAAGGTTTCGTTCGCCAGCGTGATCACTTTCAACATGGATGAGTACGTCGGCCTGCCCGAAGACCATCCGCAGAGCTACCACTGCTTCATGTGGGACAACCTCTTTCAACACATTGACATCAAGAAGAAGAACGTGAACATCCTCAACGGCATGGCCAAGGACCTGGAGGCGGAATGCCGCAGTTACGAGGAACGCATCACCGAGAGCGGCGGCATTGACCTCTTCCTCGGCGGCATCGGCGCGGACGGCCATATCGCCTTTAACGAGCCCTGTTCCTCGCTGTGTTCCCGCACGCGCGTCAAGACGCTCACCGAAGACACGCGCATCGTCAACTCACGCTTCTTTGGCAATGATCCCGACAAAGTCCCCAAACTGGCTTTGACGGTCGGCGTGGCCACGGTCACGGATGCACGCGAGGTGGTCATTATCGTTACCGGCCATAGCAAGGCCCGGGCGTTGATGGAAGCGGTCGAGCACGGCGTGAACCACATGTGGACCGTCTCAGCCCTGCAACTGCATCCGCACGGCATCATCGTCTGTGACGACGCCGCCACCGCCGAGCTGAAAGTCGGGACCGCGAACTACTTCAAGGACATCGAGCGCGCCCACCTGGACCCCAACGTCATCCTGAATGAAGGTTGAGTCGTTCGTAAAAAGCCCTCCCCCTAGCCCCTCCCGCAAGGGGAGGGGGAGAAGCGGCGCCAAGGCGCCGCACTCCAAAACCCCCTCCCCTTGCGGGAGGGGTTAGGGGGAGGGGGCAAGACCACGCCGGGAGAAAGTGCATGGACCTGATCGAAAAGTTCAAAGAGCAAGCGCGTGCTGCCGGGACAAGGATCATCTTCCCGGAAGGCGGAGATGAGCGCGTCCTGGCGGCTGCGCGGATGATCTCAGCCGCAGGCTGGGCCAAAGTGCTGGTGCTCGCCCCGGCCACCCCCGTGCCCGGCGCGGAGGCGCTCAATCCCGAGAGCGCGGCGCTTGTGGCGCGTTATGCCGAGGGCTACCGCAAATGCCGCCCCGATGTTACGGACAAGGTGGCGCAACGCCTGGTCCGCAAACCGCTCATCTGCGGCGGCATGGCCCTGGCCTTGGGCGATGCGGACTGCATGGTCGCC
>JBEKKG010000047.1:0-18604 GCA_050010835.1 Planctomycetota bacterium | reverse complement strand
TGGACCGACCCTGCCGGCAACTTGATTGGCAGCCTTGCCGGCCGAGCTAAGGCGCACCGCGCTTTCCCACCCGCGGCAATCCGCCTCATGGCTCACATGGACGAGATATCCATGTTCGTGAAGAAGGTTGGTGATGACGGCGCTTTGCGTGTCAGGCCCCAAGGAGGCAGCCGAATGTACAATTTCGGCCAGGGGCCGGTGGACATTCTGGCTGACCGCGGAGTCTTGCCGGGCGTGCTGTCGTTCGGCTCGATGCACGCCACGACTGAGAGCTACGGTGGCCGGAAGGACGCGGCATGGATGGCATCTTGGGAACAGGCATTCGTGTTCACCGGCAAGACCGCGGCGAAGCTGAAGCAGGCCGGCGTTCACGCAGGCACGCGCGTGGTGGTGGCACAATCCCGCCGGAAGCTGCTTGACCTCGGCGGCTACATCGCCGGGTTCTTCTTTGACGACCGGGCAGCCATGGTGGTTGCCCTTGCGGCAATTGCGCTGCTCCGAAAAAGGCACAGACAACCGGCAACGGACGTCTTCCTGGTCATGACCAGCGCCGAGGAGGGCGGTTGCATGGGCGGATCATTCTCGGCGCGCACGGTTCCGGGTGAGATCGCGCTCGCCCTCGACGTCGGTCCTGCAGCCACGGAGTATGGCATCTCCCTCTCAGGGGGTCCGGTGGTGGTGTACGCGGACGCCTCCGGCCTGTACGATAAAGCGGTCGCGGACCGGCTGCTGGCGCTTGGTCAGAAGCTTGACCTTGATCCCCAGTGTGCCGCCTTTGAGAACTACGGCTCGGACTCCTCCATGGCCAAACGGTATGGGCAAGCGCCTCTGGCCGGGCTTTTGGCCATCCCTACGGAGAACACCCACGGCTATGAGATAATCGCAAAAAGGGGCTTGAAGCGCTGCGCAACGCTCCTGGCGGCGTACCTTGACGAGCCGTTCTGAGGACTTTCCCGCTGACGCTGGGGACAGCGGGCAAGAAGATTGTGTCGGCCACAGTTTCCGGCACGCGCACGGGCGAGCGCGCAGCAGTCGCAACAGCGAGTGACAGATACAGCATTAACGCGCAGGCCGTCAGTTTCGACGGAAGCAATCTGGTGCCTGGGGGGGCCAGAATTCAGGCAAAGTGGAGTTCGAGGGACAGACTACGTATCTCATTTGAGGGCGTGTTTCATCTCAGTTAGCCTGCCGAGGAGCCACGGGCGCCCACAGGGTATCCCACCCCCTATGCCGCGGTCACGGAAAGGCGATAGGAGCAAGTATAGCGCCGGCTCTATTGTCACCGGCAGTTTGGCACCGTTATGCGAAGGGCGGTGTAAGTGGATTCTGGGGAGGGTTGCAGATGCTTACCGGCACGTCTCGTCGCAGGTTCCTGGCAGTTGGCGCTGCAGGCGTCGGCCTGTTGGCCGCGAGACCGCTCTGCGCCGGGCCATTTAAGACCACGCTCCAGAAGGCCGTCATCCGCAACGCGCCCAAAGAGGACGACCTCAAGACGATCAAGGACGCCGGCTTTCAGGGCATCGAGGCGCATACGCTGCCCGTGGCGGAGGCGGCGAAGGCCCGTGAGCTTGCTGAAAAACTCGGCCTGCGCATCCACTCAGTCATGGGCGGCGGGTCACCGGCGGGCCTGCGCGCCGCTCAGGCCTACGGCGCCGATGCGGTGCTGCACGTCCCCGGCGGCGTCAGCGGCGTGGCCACGCCTGAGCCTTGGGAACTCGACATCGAGTTCGACGAGAAGACAGGCCATCTCATCCGCGTCGTCGCCGGCGACAACGCGAAGTGGGCGCCGTACATCGAGGCCCACAACCGAACCATGGACGGGGCGCGGGAGTCGGTAAAGCGGCTCATTCCCATTGCTGAGGAAACCAAGGTCGTCGTCGCGCTCGAGAACGTCTGGAACAACTTCAATTTTCGGCCTGAGCTTCAGCGCTGGCTTGTCGCCAGTTTCAAGAGTCCGTGGGTCAAGGCCTACTTCGACATTGGGAACCACATCAAGTACGCCGCCGCCATGCGCGACGGCAAACTCCAGATCGTCTACCCGCCCGAGGTCTGGATTCGCACCCTCGGCCCGCTCGTGGCCAAGCTCCATGTCAAAGACTACCGTTTGAACAGCGACTTGCGCGGCGGCAACTGGGCGCGGATCGGCGACGGCAGCGCCAACTGGCTCGCCATCCGCCAGGCCCTCGACGAAATCGGCTACAACGGCTGGCTCACCGACGAGTCCGGCCTCGGCCTGCCCGAACTCAGCCGCCGCCTGGACCACATCATCGCGGGCCAGCCCGTTGAGTGAGGTGTCCACAGGCTCAAAACAGGCGGATGACGAAGCTGCGCACCGCAAGCCGGTTGCGGCCCGGGCATCATTTTGCGGCGCCGCCTTCGGCTGCCAGCGGAGGCGGCACATCCAGGCGCAGCCAGTCTTTCGTGACAGCCAGCAGGGCATCCGGTACGGGGCCTTCAGGCCGCTACGAACACAACGACAATGTTGCCAAGATCAACCTCCACCGCATCATCTTCCGCGCCAAGTCCCCCACCCAAGTCATCGCCTTCAACGATGAAAACGACGCCCCCGGCGAAGAACTGATTATCAACTTCGTGCAGTTGAAACGATACCTGGAGCGAGTGCTATCACGATAATAGAGAACACACAGCCCGGCCTGGTCATCGCGGACGCTTAGCATGGCCAGGGCCTTGGCGGAACACTCATGGATCGTGTGATGCAAGCCGCGTGAGACCGTGGCTGGGCGCGGGTGCTCTTGACGGTCGTAAAGGACAATGTCGTGGCCTGGCGCCTCTAGGAGAAGCGTGGCTTCGTCCGGTATGGTGAGTTTATCAGCAAGGACGATGGCGAGACTTGCCTGCGCATGGCCTGTGGCCTGCAACAGAAGGGCGCGCTGAGGCACTCAGCAAATGTACCGCGGGCGTCCCGCCCGCTCGTGGCAGGCTGGCAGGGCGCGAGGACGAAGGCGGGCGGGACGCCCGCGGTACGCTCTGGGCCACGCATTTACTGACATGCACCCGAAGCAGGGCGTGCGGCCGTGTTTTGCTGTTGGCCGAGCGGTGTCTTCCGGTATCCTTACCATCTGAGTGACCAGATTCCGGACTGGGAGAATAGGCTATGGCTAACCAACAAGTGGTCCTGCAAAAAGCGTGCGCGTGGCTGGGTCTGAATCTCCTGGCGGGTCTCTGTTTCGCACAAGCCGAGGGGGTGCTGCCTCCCGGAGTGCAGGCCGTCTGGGATCCAGCCAAAGCATATCGCGAGAGCACACCGACGCGCGAGCGCGTCTGTCTGAATGGCCTCTGGCGCTGGCAACCAGCGCATGAGCGGGACTCTCATGGTACGACGGGCGTCCCGCCCGTGCCGGCCGCCACCGAGGCGGGCGTGCCCGCGGAAAACTGGGGCTTCTACAAGGTGCCCGGACCGTGGCCTGGAAACAACAGTTTCGCGCGAAAGGAATCCCAGGCGGCTTACGCTCACCCAAGTTGGAAAAGCCAGAACCTTGCCAGCATCAACAGAGCGTGGTATCAGCGCGAAATCACGGTGCCCAAGGAATGGACGGGACGGCGCGTTGCGTTGGCGGTGGAATACCTGAATTCGCTGGCGACCGTCTTCGTGGACGGAAAGAAGATTGGCAAGCTGCAGTTCCCCGCCGGCGAGCTGGACCTGACCGCGGCGGTGCAACCCGGCGGCAAGCATCTGCTCTCCGTGTTGGTCGAGGCCCTGCCGCTCAAGGAGACGATGCTCGCCTTCAACGATACGCACGGAGGCCAGGAGGTGAAAGGCTCTGTGAACTTCCGGGGCCTCTGCGGAGACGTCTTCCTGTCCGGCACGCCGGCGCGGGCGCGCGTAAGCAGTGTGAAGGTGGACCCCTCGGTACGCCAATGGACGCTCACCGTTCACACAAGCCTGGCGAGTTTGGCTCCGGGCGCGGACTACAAACTGCAGGCCGAAGTCCTGGATCAGGGCCAGATAGTCAAGACGTTGACTAGTCCGGTGTTCAAGGAGAGCGACCTGAAGGAGGGCTGCTTCACCTTCACTCAGCCCTGGAAGCCGGAGAAGCTCTGGGACATTAACACGGCGCGGAATCAGTACGAGCTGAAGCTTTCGCTGCTTGACGCCGCCGGCAAGGCGGTGGACGTCTGCCTGCCGGTGCGCTTCGGTTTTCGGGAAATGTGGATTCAGGGCCGCGACTTCATGCTCAACGGTACGCGCCTTTTCTGGTCGGCAGTTCCGATAGATAACACCCACCTGGGCGCGGGGATGGCCACTTATGCCGCGGCCCGGGAAACGATGGAGCGCCTGCAGGGCATCGGCATCAACCTGGTATACACGCACAACTATGACTGCAAGCCGGGTTCGCATCTCAGTTTCGAGGAGATGTTGCGGGCGGCGGACGACGCCGGGATGCTGGTGTCGTTCTCGCAGCCGCATTTCAACGATTACGACTGGAAGGCCCCTGATGCCGCACAGAAGAATGGGTACGCGCAGCACGCTGCCTTCTACGTGCGCGTGGCCCAGAACCACCCCTCCGTGGTGACCTACTCGACCAGCCACAACGCCACAGGTTACTTTGAAGGCATGAATCCCGACTTGATTGATGGCGTCTACGAGCCACCTGGCGACAATCGTAAGCGCGCCCTCGCGGCCGAGGCGGCCATCCGCAAGCTGGATCCAAGCCGCATAGTTTACCACCATTCCTCGGGCAACCTGGGCATGATGTGGACGTACAACTTCTACCTGAACTTCGTACCCATCCAGGAACGCTCCGACTGGTTTGAGCATTGGGCCAGCAAGGGCGAAAAACCGGCATTCCCCTGCGAGTACGGGATGCCCTATTTCCTGACCTGGACCATGTACCGCGGCTTCTACAAGGGCAAGCTGCCCTGGCAAGGCAGCGGCATGGTGCCTTACGAGTTCTGCCTGGCCGAATGGGATGCGCAGTGGCTGGGCGATTCCGCTTTCAAGCTGGGAGACATGGAAAAGGAGGACCTGCGCTGGGAGGCCAAACAGTTCAACGCCGGGAAAACTTGGCACCACTGGGATTACAAACCCTACATCTGCGACTCCCGTTTCGACCAGCAGCAAGAGGTCGTGGCCCGCTACACCGCCGACAACTGGAGGGCCTTCCGCACCTGGGGTCTCTCCGCCAACAGTCCCTGGACCTTTGGGTGGCTTTGGAAGCTCGGCGACGTGCGCAAAGGCCGCAAGGAGCTGAAGGTTGACTGGGACAAACTCCAGCGCCCCGGCTACAGCCCGGACTTCATTGACCAGCAGTACGAAGACCTGGCTTATGCGTATGAACGCGCCGATTGGCGCCCGACCGTCGCTGGCCAGGCGCTGCTGCGCAACAACCGGCCGCTGCTGGCATACCTGGGCGGCAAACCCGGCGCATTCACCGAAAAGGGGCACAATTTCCGCGTGGGCGAGAGCGTCGAGAAGCAGCTCATCGTGATCAACAATAGCCGCGCCACGGTATCCTGCGACTGCGCCTGGTCGCTGAACCTGCTCACGCCGCTCACCGGCAGCGCCAAGTTCCCGTCCCCGACCGGCGACATCCACAAGGAGGCGCTGAAGTTCACCTTGCCCGTGGGGCTGAAGCCTGGCACGTACACGCTCCGCCTCTCGGTAAAATTCACGCCCGGAGAAACGCAGGAAGACAGCTTCACGATTAACGCGCTGGCGCCGGAGGCGGCGCAGCAAGCCGGCGCCAAGCTGGCCATCTTCGATCCACCGGGTGAGACGTCCAAACTGCTCGGCACGTTGGGCGTGCGAGGCGAAGCCATTCAGGCAGATGCCGATCTGTCCAAGTACGACGTGCTGATCGTCGGCAAGGGCGCCCTTACGCCGGAGGGGCCGGGACCGAACCTCGGCCGAGTCCGCGAAGGGCTGCGAGTGCTTGTCTTCGAACAGCACTCAGACGTGCTGGAGCAGCGCTTCGGTTTCCGCGTGCAGGAGTACGGTCTGCGGGAAACCTTCAGGCGTGTCCCCGGCCACACTGCGCTGATTGGACTGGATGAGGAGAACCTGAGGGACTGGCGTGGCGAAGCCACGAACACGGCGACACGCCTGAAGTACATGACGCTGCCTTATCCGATCCAAGGCCCCACTATCACCAGCGCCGGCCTGCAGGTCTCGCGCCCCTGGCGCTGCGGCAACCGAGGCAACGTCGCCAGCGTTCTGATCGAGAAGCCCGCCTGCGGGGACTTCCTGACATTGGTGGATGGCGGATTCAGCCTGCAATACGGTGTCCTGATGGAGTACCGCGAAGGCCAAGGCATGGTGCTTTTCTGTCAGATGGATGTCACCGCGCGCACGGAGGGCGATCCGGCCGCCGAATGGCTCGCGCGGAACCTGCTGGCCTACGTTAGCGCCCCTCACCCCACCCTCTCCCCTGGGGGGAGAGGGCAGGGTGAGGGGGCTGTGCCGCATCGCACGATCATTTACGCTGGCGATCCGGCCGGGCTGAAGCACCTGCAGCAGGCGGGCTTTGCAGTCGAACCGTATGCCGTCGGGGCGCTCAAGAACGACCGCGTGCTGGTGGTCTCCGGGAGCGGGGGCGCCGCCCTGGCTGCGGACAAGGCCGCTATCGCGGCGTGGCTCAAGCAGGATGGGCGTGTGCTGGTCTTGGGGCTGGACGGGGCGGACGCCAGCGCGTTTCTGCCGGCCAAGGTGGAAACCAAGCCGGCTGAGCACATCGGTGCATACTTCGAGCCGCCAGCGGCGGGCTCGCCGTTAGCCGGCGTTGGTCCGGCGGACGTCCACAACCGCGATCCGCGAAATGTCCCGCTGGTCACAGGCGGCGCCCAGATCGCAGGCGACGGAGTACTGGCTTGCACCGAGGATGGCCGCGTTGTCTTCTGCGAGCTTCTCCCTTGGCAATTCAATCCGCAACAGCAAAACACCAAGCGCACCTTCCGCCGGACCAGTTGCCTCCTCTCGCGCGTGTTGGGCAATCTGGGCGTTCAGGGGCAAACGCCGCTCCTGGAACGCTTTGCGGCGCCGGTCAAACTGACTAATGGCCAATCGCCCGAATACCGCTGGTTGCACGGCTTCTACTTGGACCAGCCCGAAGAGTGGGATGACCCATACCGCTTCTTCGGGTGGTAGTGTCTTGATCTTCGTTCCTACAGACTCCAGCCCTGGCGGTATTCGCGGTGGAGGTAGGGGTTGGCGTCCACAGGGCTGGTTACTTTGAGGCTTGGGCCGTCCCAGGTCAACTTCTTGCCGGAGCGCAGGGCGTCGTTGCCCAGCAGGCATACTTCGCTCAGCAGACCCGCGTGGTCCACAAAATTGGAGCCGGCTGGCTGACAGCTTTAGCTTGCATTGCTGGCGGAGAGGGAGGGATTCGAACCCTCGGTACGAGGTTATGCCCCGTACAACGCCTTAGCAAGGCGCCGCATTCGACCGCTCTGCCACCTCTCCGTTGCTCACCGGTGGAGCAGGCCGCCTCCATTTATTCTACACTCATTCCTGCAATCTGCAAGCGCCGCCTCACGGCTTCAGCAACCGCGCTCCGGCCCAATCCAGGCAGTCCCCGGCATCACTGTCGTCCGGCCCGTAATCACAGATCAGAGCCAACTGCTGCACCCCCTTGAGATCCAGCCGCAGCGCTTCGGCTTTCCGGCCCGGCTTGGCAGTTCCGGCTGCCGCTTCTTTGCCGTCCAGCAGCACTTTCCAATCGCACAGGCCCCCTGCCGCGGCGTCGTCCAGGCCCACGTCACTGAGGAACTTGGCGTACTGTCCGGCCAAGTCGTACTCCAGGCGCGCAAAACTGTGGACGCCCAGACCCCGCTCATAGGGCTTGGCTGCGATTATCATCCTCGTACCCAAGGCCGAACGGTCCCGCTGCCAGCGGTACACCACGGGCATCCCACCGACGTAAGGTTTCTCCTCCGCCAGGCTGGGCGCAAGCTCGGAAAGGTAGACCAGTTTCCCGCCTTTGAAGGCAATGTTGCTCAGCGTTTCCACTGCGAGCGCCCAAATCTGGCCGTTCAGCGCTTCGAACTTGAGCTTCCCTTCTGTCAGCTCCAAGAGCTTCCCGGTGACGCGCGAGCCGTCGCGCAGCTCGATGGCGCCACGCAATTCCGCCCGCGGCTTGTATTCTTCGAGGGGCGCGAACCTGAAGGCCGCAAGCTGCTCGTAGGGATAGGCGCGGCTTTGCCCGCCGGAGTTGAAGCTCAGGTCCTTGCCAGTGAATTTCTCCAGATAGCCGGAGACAGTCTCGCCTTTGGCGGTGAGCAACTGGTCCTCCTTCGGCGGAGGAGCCTTCAAGAAGGCTTCGAGCGCGTCCGCAGCAGGAAGTTCCTTGCCGGCAAAGGTGACGGCGGCAAGGAACTTGTAGTCGAGCTTTACTTCGCCCAGCGCGCCGCCTTTGAACGTCAGCTTCGCTTCGTCGCCGGCGATGGGCGCGGCGTTGCAGAGCACGTCGCCGTTGCGCAGGTGCATGGCCGTGCCTTCCGTGCTTGGCGCCGGGCGCGGGGCGAAGACGATAACCGCAACGTCCTTGAGCGGCACGGCGCCCAGCTCAAGCTGCAACTCGGTTTCAGAAAGGCCCTTGAGCGTGTGGCGCTGTTCGTCGCCTTCGGGAGTGACGAGTGTCACCTCGCCGTTCGCACTCTCCGCGGCAACTACGCCGGCGCAAAGGCTGAAGAACAGAAACACTGGCACCGCTATATTCCCCCTTCCCTTGCGGGAGGGGGCAGGGGGAGGGGGTCTTACGCAGGAACCACTCATGCCGATTTCTCCTGCCGCCATTATATACAGCGCGCGGTTGAATTCATGGCTTTTCTTTGCCCCGGATGTAGACTGCCGGTTCTTGGGTTTGAGCCTTGGAGGAGTGGTACTCGTGTCGCAGCCAGCAGTCATCAAAGAGGCGGAAGAAATGCGGGCGCAGGCCCGCGGGATTCTCAAGGCCGGCCAGAGCCTGGGGTTTGTGCCGACTATGGGCGCGCTGCACGCCGGGCATGGCAGCCTGATGGAGCGCGCGCGGCGCGAGAATGACGTGGTGGCGGTGTCCATCTATGTAAACCCGACGCAGTTTGGACCCGGCGAGGACTTCGAGCGCTACCCGCGCACCTTGGAAGCTGACCGCCGCTTGTGCGCCGTCGCGGGCGTGGATCTCATCTTCGCGCCGGAAACGCTATACGTGCCAGGGGCGCGCACGTGGGTGCAGGTCGGCGGCCTGGAAGCGCCGCTCTGCGGCATGTCCCGGCCGGGCCATTTCCGCGGGGTGGCCACGGTGGTCACGAAACTGCTCAGCATCGTGCGCCCTGACCGGGCCTACTTCGGGCGGAAGGATTTCCAACAGTTGCTCATCATTGCGACCCTGGCGCGCGACCTGGACCTGGGCTGCCAGATCGTGCCCTGTGAGACCGTGCGCGAGCCTGACGGTTTGGCGCTGAGCAGCCGGAACCGTTATCTGTCGCCCAAGGAGCGGAAAGAGGCCCTGGCCATCCCGCGGGCGCTGGAGTATTGCCGGATCCAAGTGGCGACGGGTGAGCGCGATGCCATGAAACTGCTCGGCGAGATGGCCGAGATACTCGTGCAGCAGCCGCACCTGGAGCTGGACTATGTTGCGGCCGTGAACGCGCACACGCTTGAGGACCTGCAAAGGTTGAGCGGCGATGTGCTCGTGGCCATCGCCGCCAAGGTCGGGGCCACGCGGTTGATAGACAACACGCACTTCGAGAGACTCGAATAATTCAAAATGGCGCAGTGGCCGCCGTGATGGCCAGGACGCACGGCACGCCGCGCTTCTGCGTGCCGTAGAGCACGTCTATGCTCTTGATCTCGACATCCGGGCGCGGATTGAGCCACTGCTTGGAGTACGCCACGGCCTGGAATTCCGCGCCTTCGTAGGCTTGAGTCCAGGCCAACTGCGCGCCGGAAATCTGCTGCGGGTCTTTTTGCTTGTACTCGTGAACGTCAATCTCGGCGTAGACCGGGATGTCCGCGGTCTGGCCGTCGCTGTAGGTGACGACGTAGCGGGCCATTTCATATTTCTTGTTCTCCTTGAGTTCCTGCGGGTTGCGGCGCTGATCCAAGCGGCAGGTGTGGAGGAAGAAGAGGGCGTCGGCTTTCCTGTTCACGGGGATGCCTTTCACTTCGTTGGGCAGCTTGCCGGGGATGCCGCCGCCCGCCAGCATGATCACCGAAGGCACGATGGACGTGCCCTGCTCGAAGATCTCGTACCTCACGCCGGCAAATTTCTGCGGGCCGAAGGGGATGTCCTTGAAAGTGAACTTCTTGTCGCCGAACCAGCCGCGGTCGTCGCGGAACTGGGTGCAGAACTTGGAGATGTCCACGGGCTGGTACTGGAGATTGGCGCCGGCCACGATGGTTTTCTCACCGCCGAAGGGGGCCTTGAGGTTGCGCAGGAGCGTGGCCAGGATGGTGCGTTTCTTGGCTTGGTTGGCGGGGACCGATTCGCGCTCCTGGAACAGGACGTTGCAGAGCACCGCGCCGCCGCTGCCTTTGGAATACGCCATCATGGCGCCGATGTTCAGGAGCGGCTTGACGTCTTTGTAGAATTCTTTGGCGCGCGCGGCCTTGATGCGGATGTTGTCCACGCCGATGACCGCTGCGCCTTCCTTCTTGTTCCAGGCGGCCAGGCGGATGGCCAGGTCTTTGGCTTGCCGAGGCGGGCTGATCGGGAAGAGCTGGACCTCATTGTTGGGCGCAGTGTTGAGCACGAAGGGATTGGCCTTGTCGCCGTCAAAGAACAGTTCCACCTTGGTGATCGTGTAGTAGAAAGCGTTGCCCGCCCACTCAAACTCGGCGAGCTCCTGCGGCTTGGGCCAGGAAATGGTGAACTCAGTGGGCGCGCCCTTGTCCAGCGGGATGGAGAAGATGTACTTCCAACTGTCGGCGGAATAGAAGCCGTTGACCATGTTGAGCGGGTTGTGGTCATTCTCGGATTCCGTGTACTTGAAGTACTCGGCAGGCGGGAACTTCGCGAACGGCGCGACTTCATCGTAGTCCACCACGAAGCTGAAGACATCGGAGGCCATGAAAGTGTCCGAAGTCCAGGCGAACATGCGCTTGCCGGACTCCATGACAATGTCGCCGGTGGTCAGGCCGGCGGTCAGAGGGTGGCGCGCGGCGGGGAACGTGACGCGCTCCATGCGGAAGGGGCGAATCAGATGCTCCACGCCGACAATTTTGTTGTAGTCCGCCAGGCCCTCCGGCGTGAGGCCGTTGAAGAAGAGATAGCTGCCGTCGCGCATGAAGCCTTGCACTTTGTCCAGGCTCCCGGCCAGCGCCGCCAGATTGGCCGGCGTGGCCGCAATGATTACGACCTTGCCGGCGGCGAGGGCTTCCAGCGGCGCAGCAGCCTTGGTGTACTTGACGCCAATGGCGTCCAGTTCTCTGGCCAGGATGTCAGCGTCTTTCTGGCAGAGCACCACGGGACGGAATTCGAGCTTGTACTGCGCTCCGTAATTCACCAGGTTCAGGAGCAGGCGCTGGGCGACAGCGTTGGTGTTGATCTTCTCGCCAATGGGCAACTGGCTGAGGATGAGCAAGCCCTTGCCGACCGGCATCTCCGTGAGCGCCGTATTCTGGAGGCGATTGTGGCACTGCACCAGGGACTTGGCTCCGCGCGTGGCTTTCACATAAGCGTTGCGGTAGACGACGTGGTCGGGTCCCCAGGTGAAGAAGTCCTTTTGCTGCAAGCCCGACATGGCCGGATGGTCGAGATCCTCGGCGAACGCGATGCGGCCTTCGTTCTCCTGCGGCTCCAGGTCCGAGGGGATGGCTTGGCCTCTGAGCCGGTTCTTCTGTTCGAGAACGATGACCGTGCGGCCGTCCACCGCCAGCGCCATGAACTTGCTCGAACCGCAATCGCGGGCGTCCACGGCGTCCTTGCCGATGAGCAGGACTTTGCTACGGGCCAGCATGCCAGGCAAACCCGCCGCGAAGGTTTCGGGGTTCAGGTTTTCGAGCTTGGTGAAAGGAACTTGCATCCGCGTCAGGAACGCGGTTACGCTGCCTTCGGGATCCCAAACGAGCAGATCCCAGGGCTCAAACGCGGCTAGAGCGGTAAGCAGTGGGGGTTTCGAGTCCGGCAGGACGGAGACGGCCTTTAGTTCCCTAAAGACGTCAGTGCCACGGTGCGCGAGCGATAGGACAAGCTCGCCTTCGGTGCGGTCTCTGCAAGAGGGCAGCGTCAGGGAGATTTCAAGTTCCTGCGAAGTGCCGGCGGTGACTTTGTATTCCTTGGTTTCGCCGGCGATTTTCTTGCCGCCGAGTTTGAAGGTCCAGGTGAAGGTGATGGCGTCATCAAACCGCGAGTCATTGAAGATGCGGACGGTCCGTTTGACCGTGCTGCCGCCCCCGAAAGTCCAGTCCCACTGGCGGCAGAAAACGGCCACGGGAAAATTGGAACCGTACTGCTCGCGGCCGGATTCCTGGCCCATCCAGAACTGCCAGGCGCCGTAGCCGGCCCAGCGGTAGCCTTCGGTCAACATGCGGAAAATGATGCCGCCGGCGCGGGCGGCCTGGGCTTTGCCTTGGAAAGCTCCTTCGCCGCCGAAGGGCGCGTAATCGAAGGGGTTGATGCCGGTGGCGAAGTAATCTTCGCCAATGAAGCGCGGGCGTTTAAGGTCCCATTCCCAGCGTCCGCGCCCGCCGCCCTTGGGGTTGGCGTCGTAGGCCAAGTCGGGGTACTTGCCGGGAGAGTTGGAGTCGAAGACGTAGTGGTCGCCAGCGACGGGCATGGTGTTGGCCTTGGTCGCGCCGCCGCCGTCAGTCATCGTGAAACGCGTGGGGTCCACGGCGCGGACGGCTTCGGAAGTCTTGGTCGTCTCCGCCTCGAACTGATCCATCAGTCCGCCGTACAGGTTGATGCAGTTGATGTAGAGGTACTCATTCTCGATGGACCAGACCATGACGGACGGATGATTGCGTTCGCCCAAGATCTGTGCGACAACCTGGTCGCGCCAGTTGCGCATGAGGTCCATCTTGAGCGGCGATTCCTTCTTCATCTCCGGATCGTTTTCGATGGCCATGTAGCCGATGGCCTCGCCATCGAGAATCCCGGAGCGGCGCACCACCACGCCGCTGCGGTCGAAGAAATCGAGGGCCTTGTCCGGCGACTGGTCCTGCCAGCTCGTGCCCCAGAAGCGCATCACGCGCTGATTGGTCTTGCGGTAGAAAGCCAGCCAGGCCTCGGGGCTGGGCGCGGTGAAGCAGTCGGCCCAGCCGTGCCAGACGATGCCGTTGAGCTTGAAGTCCTTGCCCTCGCTGGTCCATTCGCGGAAGCCGAAGGGCGTGCTGGAAACATCGAGGACCTTGGCGCCGCTCTTGATTGTCGCGCGCAGGGCGTACATGTTCGGTTCGTCGGGCCACCAGAGCTTAGGGTTCTCCCATTTCTCGGCGAGCTTGAGCACCTCGTCAGTCTCGGGCGCGGCGTTGAACGGCTTGGGGGCGAAGGCCTTTTCCACTTCGCCGGTCTTCAAGTTGACGGCTTCGCAGAGGATTTCAGCGGCGAGTTTTTCCCCGGCCGGTCTCTTGAGAGTGACTTCGAGGGCCAGTTCTTTCCGGGCGACGGAAGGCTGGCAGAAGACGTCGGCGGTGTAGGCGGGGCCGGCCATGACGAACTCAGGCGTCACCAACATGCCGGACTCGAAATGGCTCCAGACCGGGTAGGCCAGGTCCTGGAAGCCGCGGCCGGTGACGCTCAGCGGGTAGTTGAAGGCCCTGCGCAGCCGCATGGGGTCCTTGGGGTTGGTGGCATAGCCGTAGTAGGCGTCGCGGATGCCGACCCGGATTTCGTTGACTTCACCGGGCTTAACGCCCTTGGTCACGTCAATCGCGAAACGGGCGAAGTTGTTCTTATTGAAGCCGCAGAGGACGCCGTTGGCCACGACCGTGGTGTTGAGGTTGTTCTGCGGGAAGACGATGTGGAACGAGCGGCCCGCGGCGGAAGCCGGGACGTTGACGCGCGTGCGATACCAGAGGCGGTGGCAGAGTTCCAGGTCGGGACGGAGCTTGTTCTTGTCGCCGGGGACGGGGATGGACGTCCAGTAAGGCTTGTCGGGGAAGTCCTGGATAGGCTGGGCAACATCGGGGCCGGGCAGGTCCTCGTCGTGGCGGCAGACTTCCCAGAGGCCGGCGAGAGCGACGGAAGTGCGTTCGCCGTCAGCCTTGGCTTCTGGCAAGGCGAAGACGTTCTTCTCGGCTTCCAGATCCCGCGCCTGCCTCCAGTCCTCATCGGGCTTGTGCCTGCCGTTAGGGCAGAACTTGCCGCCATAGATGCACAGGGCATCGCTGGCGTAGAGAATCCGGGCGGTCTTGCCTTTCTCGTCCTTGGTCTTGGGCAGGCGGATTTCGAGCTTGTGCTCGCCGGCAGCCAGGGCCGCCGCGCCGAGTTTACACCAAGCCACCTCGCACCAGAAGTCCAGTTCCATCACGTCCCTGGTCAGGACCGCCGGCCCGCTGCTCTGCCATCCGGCCGTGTCAATGCGCCAGTCGAGAGGCGAGCGGACGAACTCAAAACCAAGGCGGTCCCAGACTTCGTAGTCGCCGGCTTTCTCGATCTTGAAATTGTAGGCCAGCAGCGCGCCGTCGGCGGGGACTTCCTTTTCAACCTTGTCCGGGTCAAAGCTGAGGTGCAGCCAGGTTTCGCCGGAGAGGAACTCCTTGTGGCCCCAGCCCGCGATGTTGGGTTTGACGTTGATGCTGTCGGGTTTCTCGCCTTCGAGCCAGACGTAAGCGTCGCCGGCATGTAGCGCAGGCGTCTCGCCTGCTCCGGCCAAGGAGAGGTTGAGTGGAACTGCAAGGACAAATGCGGATAGAGCAGCAAGACGGTGAAGCATGCGCGATCTCCTTAAGTTTCAACTCTTGTAGTATACGCCGCGTGGAAAGGTATTCTATGGTGTAGAGAGAAAAAGAATGGTTGATTGCCGCTCCATCCACGTCGTCACCGGCGCGTTCGGTTACTCCGGCAAGTACATCACCCAGCGCCTGCTGGATGCCGGACACGAAGTCCGCACGCTGACCAACTCGGTCCAGCGCGCCAACCCCTTCGGCCAGCGGGTGCAAGTGTGCCCGTTCAGCTTCGACGAGCCGGCCAAACTGGCAGAGGCGCTGCGCGGGGCCAGCGTCCTCTATAACACTTACTGGGTGCGCTATGACTATGGCGGCACCACGCAGGCCGCGGCTGTGCAGAACACGCTGAAACTGTTTCAGGCCGCGAAAGAGGCCGGCGTGCAGCGGGTCGTGCACGTCAGCATCGCCAATCCGTCCGCGGATTCGCCGCTGCAATACTACAGGCACAAAGCACAGTTGGAAAAAGCGTTGAGCGAGTCCGGCCTGTCCTACGGCATCCTGCGGCCCACGGTGCTCTTCGGGGGCGAAGACATCCTAATCAACAACATGGCCTGGATGCTGCGGCGCTTGCCCGTGATCGGGATTTTCGGCGACGGGCTGTACAAGATTCAGCCGCTGCACGTCGAAGACCTGGCGCGCCTGGCCGTGGAACAGGGTGCGCGGACGGAGAACGCGGTTGTGGATGCGGCCGGGCCGGAAACGTTCACCTATCGCGGACTGCTCGCGGAACTCGCGCGCATCCTTGGCACGCGCCGGCTGTTCGTTTCCGTGCCTCCCTGGGCCGGCGCCATTGCCGCTGCGGTCCTGGGCAAGCTGCTGGGAGACGTGATCGTCACAGCCGCGGAAATACAGGGCCTGATGGCCGGACTGCTGTGCGTGCAGTCCCCGCCCACGGGCACGCTAAAACTGACGGACTGGGCGCGCGCCCACGCCGGCACGCTGGGCCTGAGATACGCGAGCGAACTGGCCAGAAGGAGGAACCGCAAGGAAGCATACGCGCGGCTGTAACCGCGGGGTGCATAACCGGACTTGTGCCACGGATATGCCGCCGCAACGCGGCGGCTTATCCGTGCTACCCGCTACTCGCACGGATGAGGCCGCGCCAAACAGCCGGCGCGGCCACATCCGTGGCACAAGTCCGGTCACCTTGCTATTTGCAGTAGGCCATTTGAAAGTTAATTTCTTTCTGCTATACTGAAAGGCTGTCTGTTTGAAGTCAGGAGGCAGTGACGTGAACGGTAATGGAAAAAACTCAAAAGACGGTTCCAGGCATCCTTTCGCCAGGAAGGATCCGAAACCCACGCGCGCGCGGTTGGTGAGCCTGTTGGATCCCTTGGGCCGCAAACGCTACGGCGAGGTGGAACGTTTCCTGGCGACGGTTACGGGGGCCACCAGCGGGCTGTTCTACTACGGCGCCAAGTGGGGCTGGGCAGTGCGCTACTTGCTGGGGACCAAGAACCCTCTTTGCACCCTGCACTTGCTGCCGAACACGTTTGAGGCCACTGTGGCTCTGGGCAAGGAAATGGACGGTTCGCTCAACGGCCCGGACTGCCCCCAGGAACTCAAGCGCTGGCTGGCTCGGCACAAGGGCCAAGGCGGCCCGCGGTGCGTGCGTTTGCCGCTCAAGAACGACCAGGACTACGGCCGTTTCCAGGCGCTGATACACCTGAAGGCCGCCGCCTTGCGCGGCAAGAAGCCCGCCAAGGCCGCGAAGAAGGAAGGCGCGGAAGCCATACCGGTCGCGTAAGGATTGAGGCACGAGAGCCTGGGTCTGCATGTCGCCAGGGAGGAACGCGAGGGGGCTGTTTATCATCGGCACGGACACCGGCGTCGGCAAATCGCTGGTGGCCTGCGCCGTCGTCCGAATCCTGCGCGCACAGGGCCTGGACGCCGTCGGCTTCAAGCCCGTGGCCACCGGACAGGCCGGCGGAGTTTGGGGTGACGCCGAGGCGTTGCGCGCGGCCTCGGACAATTGCGAGGCCCTGGGGCGCATCTGCCCGCTCTGCTTCGCCCTGCCCCTGGCCCCGACTTTGGCCGCGGCGCACGAGGGCCGGGAGCCGGACATGAACGTGGTGCGGGAAGCCTTCGCCGCGCTGTGCCGGCGGCACGCGGCGGTGATTGTGGAAGGCATTGGCGGAGCACTGGTGCCCTTGGACCGGCACACTTTGGTACTGGACTTTGCGGCACAGACGGGTTTCGCCTTGCTGCTCGTCTGCCGGGCCGGCCTGGGCACGATAAACCACTCATTGCTGACGATTCGGGAGATCGAACGCCGCGGGCTGCAGATGGCCGGTCTCATCATGAACGTTACCGCTCCGCCGGACAGCGCGCTGGCGGACGGCGCCAGGGCGGAGATTGAGCGTATCAGCGGCCGCAGGGTGCTCGCCACGGTGCCGTTCCTGGACCAGCAGCCAGGCCAGGGCGCACCTGGGGCCGGCTTGGTTGCGCGCGCGGTGACAGCGCTGGCAAAAGAAGTGGACTTTCGCACGTTGCTGGACAGTGAAGGCAGGCTTTGAACATCCATGCGCCGCGCTCTGATGTCGGATATCCATGCCAACCTTGTCGCCCTTGAGGCGGCCCTGGCCGACTGCGCGGCGCAGCGTGTTGACGAGATCGTCTGCCTCGGAGACGTCTGCGGCTATGGGCCGGAGCCGATCGAATGCCTTGATCTCATCCGTTCGCGCTGCAAGTGGGTCCTGGCAGGGAACCATGACGTCACACTCTTCATGCTCGTGGCCGTGGGGTTCAACAAGTATGCCCGCGAGGCCATCCAATGGCAGCGCAACGTCCTGATCCCGCGCTGGTACGATTTCGGCAAGAAGGTGCGCCGCTGGAACTGGCTGGCCGGCCTCTCGCCGATGCGCCAGGACGGCAAGGTGCTCTATGTACACGCTTCTCCGCGCGACCCCATGATGGAGTACGTGGAAGAGGGCGATTTCTCGGACATGGGCTTCGGCACCTCGCAGAAGGCGACCGAGATATTCGACAAGATCGAGTCGCTCAGCTTCTGCGGCCATAGCCACCGCCCGGGGGTTGTCACAGAGGATTTCCTCTGGGTGAGACCGCACCTGTTCCCGAACCTGACCTACAAACTGCGCCCCATCGGCAAGACGCTCGTGAACATCGGCTCCGTCGGACAGCCGCGCGACGGCAACCCGCACGGCTGCTACGTGATCCATGACGAGGAGGAGCAGACCATCACTTTCCGCCGGGTGGCGTACGACGTGAAGCGCGCGCAAGAGCGCTTCAAGCGCGCCCCGCAACTTCACGAACGGCTCTGGAAACGTCTCGAAACCGGGAGCTGACTTCTAAACACAGAGGAACGCAGAGGGGGTGAAGAGGTGATTGCGTGTTTGGTAACGCCTGTTCGCCTCTTCACCCCCTCACCTCTTCACCCCGGGTTCATTTCGCCGCGCAGGCATCCTGCAGTTTCTCCATGTCTTTCGCTGAGACGTAGAGCAGCGTGTTTTCGAGTTTTGTGCCCTCCTCAACGGGATTGCCGAACAGGTCCGTGACCTCGATGTGCTTGCCGCGCGGCAAGGGCCAGGGCGCATGATTGGGCGCGGGGGAAAGCACCGCCACGGCGCGGTCCTTGTGCTGGAAAAAGTACGCCGTCACGCCTTCGGCCATCCTGGCGCGCCGCTCGAACCTGGCGTCTTCCAGGAGCCAGGCCAGCGCCGCGTGCGCCGCCGCGCAGGGATGCAGGTAGCCTTCCTCGGTGACGAGCGTCCGCCATTCAGTCCGCGCCCCGAGATACGAATGGTTGTGCATGGTGTA
>JBEKKG010000046.1:0-15712 GCA_050010835.1 Planctomycetota bacterium | reverse complement strand
GTGCGTCCATTGCACTTCCCAATCCCGGACCTCTTTCTCCCACGCATCGGCAGCGAATGGTTTTCCTTCCGCCAGGGCCACATTGAGCCGCTTTAAGAACATTTCCCAGCGCGGCAGATAGAAGCCGCGAACCAGGCCCGACCATTGCTTGTTGGCGTATTCGTGCAGCCCGCTGTCGCGCGGCCCCCAGAGCGTGATGATGGTGCGCGCATTCCATTCGTAGATCCGTTTCTCTTCGTCATTAGCGGCCCAGCGTTTGGCATCGGCCAGCCACTTGCCGAGCAGCAACTCCTCACGCGTCGCGAGCAACTTGTCCACGTCGTAGCCCAGTTCCAGGAAGCGCGCGCCATGGAGTTCCAAAGCCAGGCCGTCCTTCTTTTGGTAGGCGGCAGCGGCTTCCTGGCGGAACTCGAGAGCGAGATTAGCCAGGACCTGCCGCGTCACGTGGACCAAGTCGAAACGATACGTGTCGGCGCCGCCAAGCTGCGCGGAGCAACTGAGCAGTTTCTGCCAAGCCTGGGCCAGTTGGGCGTTGTCATAGGGCGGAGACCCGGCGCCCGCACAGCCGCCGGAGCCTTCCAGACTCGGCCGCATGCAGATTGCCGAGCCTGTGTTGCCCGCCGAACGGTACGCCGTCTGGAGCAGCAGGTCCCAAGCCTCCGCGGCAGCAGGCGGCAGGCTGCCGTAGCGGCTGCGGGCGAATTCGTGCAGCCAACCCTCGGCACCCTCGACGGCAGGCGTGGCGGCATCCGGTTGCCGGCGGGACGCCGGCGCTCCAATGAGGGCCGGCACTTCCGTCCGCCACGCCATCTCGCCCAGAAAGTCGTTGACGACAGGGTTGTAGCCCAGCGCTTCGTTGACCATCCCCAGGCCCACGAGCTGGCCGCGCTGGGGACTGGCCAGGGCCTCACGCAGATTGGCGGCAATCTGCGGCAGGCCGCCGTGAAGGCTGACCACGCCGCCGTAATCCTGGATCACGCTCCAGATCCAGGGCTTGCCATAGAAGGACTCAGTCTTGCTCCAAGCGGGCATGTTCTCACAGGCCAGATCCAGCAGAACCATGCGCTCGTTGGGCACAGCCCCCAGCAAGGCCCGCCCCTGCGGCGGCTTCCAGAACTGCGGAGCGTTGACGAAGACCCAGCCCTGCATGACCCACACGGCTTCAGGGTCGCCGGCCCGCATGGCCTCGTAAACTCCCTTGCCCATCGCGTCCAGGAACTGCGGATCGCTGCTGGGCGGCGGCATCTCGATGAAGGTGTCCGAGGCGTACAGGTGGCCGCTGCCGAACAGCTTGGTCTGCTCCTCGATGAACAGCTTCCCGAGGCGCACGAAGAGCGGGTCGCGCGGGTCCACGAACCACGTGGGCGGGAACCCGCACCAGGACGGCAACCGCTGGAGCTTGGCGCCGGGCAGGACCTCCTTCAGTCCCGCCGGCACATGCCCTGTGAAGCCCTGCAACACCGGCCTCATGCCTAGTTCGCGCTCGCGCGCAAGGATCTTCTTTTCCAGCTCCAGGTGGCCGGCGATCCAGCTCTGGGGCAGCGGCCCGCCCCAGCCGTCAATGCAGCCCATCCAGCCGAACGGCAGATACCCTGGCCCGACGAAGAACTCGCCGCTCTGCCGTCCGCTCAGGCCAAGGTTGCCGCAGACTTTTTCCCAGACCGCCTCCTGCCCCGTGACTGCGAGCGGCATATTGATGCCGTGCAGAGCCATCCAGTCAATGAGGCGTTCCCATTGCGCCCAATCCCACCAGGCCAGGCTGTAGCTGAAAGCGCAGAAGTTGAGGTAGTAGCGATACTGGAAGGGGCTGCGGCGGCGCACCTTTTCCTTGAGCGGCGGCAGCGGGTCCGGCAGGTCAAGCTGGTTGCCCCAAAGCGAGACATGGCAGTGGCAGCAGTACTTCAGGTACCAGTTCCAGCCGGACGCAATGGCCAAGCCGTTCGAGCCGCGTATGACGATGCGGCCGTCGCGGCTTTCGATCTCGAAAACGTCCCGCCCTTCTTCCTGCGGAACTGTCTCCAGCACGAAACGCTCGGCCTGGCCGGGGGCGAGCCGCTGGATCAGATTGCGCGCGGCGTCCTGAGGCGCAACGCCGGCCAAGGCCGGGGCTGTGAACGTCAGGGCCACAAACAACCAACACGGAGGACACAAAGGACATAGAGGATAAACAAATGGAAACATCAGTAATCTCTTCATTGGCCCCCCCTCTGCGTTCCTCTGTGTCCTCTGTGTTTAGAGTCCTTTCCGGCCGCAGATGACTATGTTCCACGCCAAGCGCCGCAGCAGCGGCAACCGCGTCAGCAGTGCGTCAGCGCCGCGGCAAGGATACCACCACCACAGGCTCGCGGGCGAGTGCCGCAAAATGCGTTTCCAGTAGCGGTCCTGCGCGGGGTGGACACGGTCAATGAGGTAATATTTGAGGAACAGGCTGAGCGCGGCGATCCAGAACTCGCGGT
This sequence comes from Planctomycetota bacterium, assembly GCA_050010835.1. Taxonomy (GTDB): domain Bacteria; phylum Planctomycetota; class SZUA-567; order H5-PLA8; family H5-PLA8; genus JAPLOD01. The sequence goes on along the minus strand of JBEKKG010000046.1, from coordinate 13,256 downwards.
GCGTAACCTGCTCAAAGTGCCCGCGCGCGCGCGCCACGTCGCCGTAGGTCAGCGGCCGTTCGTCCGCGGAGCGCACTGCCGTGGCCATGCGCCGGTAGACGTTGATGACCGGGTTGTAGGCCAGCGGGTCCCAGGAGAAAAAACGTCCGCCGGGCTTGAGCGCCCGGGCCGCGGCCGCCAGGAAGGCGTCGCGATCGGCAACGTGGTGCAGCAGATTGGCCGCGTAAAGGGCATCGAAGTGCGCCTCCGGCACGCGCAGCGACTCCGCGGCCGAGACCACGCCTTCAACCCTGACGCCGTGATGCTTCGCCAGGCGCAGCGTGAAGTCCACCATGCCCGGGGAAATATCCGTGGCGGTCACTGCGGCGCCCTGGAGTGCGAAATAGACACTGGCTTCTCCCAGCCCGCAGCCGACATCCAGAATCCTCCGGCCCCGCAGGGGGCCGAGCTGCGTGAGAATGTAGCGGTTCTCCAGCGCCGTGGGCGCCTCGAACGCAGCGCGAACGGCAACAGCGGCAATGTCCGCGTGTTCGGCCCAGTTGTCATGGAAGCGGGCCTCGCGTTCGTGTTGTGTGCCATTCTCGTGCATTGGCGTCCGCTTCTCTGGTTCTGCCTAGTGCCCGTCTACTTGGCACACTCCCGCGGCGCAAGTATAACCAGCACGATGGCGAAGAGGGCAAGAAAGGGCCAGAGCGGACCTGCAGCCCGGCCAATCTCAAATCCGCAATCCCAAGCCCAAAATCGAGCTGGGGACCATAAACAAACCAGCCTCCCAGGGAAGGCCGGCTTTTCTTCGTTGTTCCTTCACTGACTGTAAGATGCGTCTCAGTCCCTCGTTGGCTATATACGCTACGCTTTTACTGTCCGGGCCGTAGATCAGGCCAGCTATTTCGTCGTAGGAATTCCTGCTTCTCTTGCCGCCGCCGCCGACCCCCATAACTCGCTGGTCATCGTTAAACCAAGACCTTCTTTCGGATCAACGGTAAGCCGTGCCAACATGCGGGAGGCGTAAGCCCAATGGCGTCCATCGAAACTGATGACTTGATACTCCCTCTTGCCGTGAGAGGAAAACACACGTTTCACGAACCACGCTTCACGATTCACGCGCCACGCACTCGGCCAACAGTTGGCTGATGGTTTTGCCCAGCCCGGGGTGCACCGCTTGAGGCGCGATCTCGGCGAGCGGCTTGAGCACAAAGAAGCGCTCGTGCATCCGGGGATGCGGCACCTGGAGGTCCGGCTCGTCCACAATTCGCTCCTCGTAAAGCAGCAGGTCCAGGTCAATGCTGCGCGGCGCGTTGCGTTCAGCCGGGTCGCGCCGCCGCCCTAATTCATGCTCAACTGTCAGCAGCACCGCCAGCAGTCCGCGCGGTGTCAAGGACGTGCGCAGCGCGGCGGCGGCATTGAGGTACAGCTGCTGTCCCGGCGGCCCGCCCACAGGCTCAGTCTCTATCATGCTGGAGACCCGCTCAACGGCGACATCCGTCCGGGCACTCAAGCGCGCTAGCGCGCCGCGCAGAGTGGATTCCTTGGCGCCCAGGTTCGCGCCCAGGCCAATATAAGCTTGGTGCGGCAACCGGCTCATTTGGCGGGCCGTTTCCGGCGCGGCGGCCGGGGGTGGTAGACAAGCTTCTCCGTGCGGCGCTCCGCGCGCAGGATCGCGCCCAGTTCCTTGACGGCTTCGGGCATGAGCGCGTTGGTGACCACGCCGCAGTGCGGACAGGCCACCATGCGGGCGCCCAGGCTCTGGACCAGCCAGCCCTGCGGCCGGAAGGTCAGCCCGTCGTCAGCTCCGATTACCAGGCCCTTCTTGCCGCAGGAAGGGCACTTCTGCCCAATGACATGCATGTCCTAAGTTTCGCGCGCGGCACGGCAGATGCAAGCGTGAACCGGTCATTCAACGCAGAGGGCGCAGAGGAACGCGGAGGAAATACCAATGGAAACAACAGTAGATTTTCTCATTCTAATTCCCTCCGCGTTCCCCTGCGTCCTCTGCGTTTAGAAATCGGGGCTAAAGCCTAATTTCCAGATCAAGACTATCGGGTCTTCGTACACCGTGTCGCAGTGCGCGGCCAATTCGCGGCCCAGCCCTCGCGGAACGGCGGCACAATCCTTGCGCCAGAATACATAGTCCGGCCGGCTGGCACGCAGGGACTTGAAGTACTCCTCCCGGCGGACGTTTCCCCCAAAAGTGCCGCTATGGGCGGTCTTGAGAGTGCTGAGAGCGCTGTCGGAGAGCGCGAACATGTAGAGCGTATTGTGATACACGCGGCGGCGGCGCGCGGCCAACAGAAACAGGTCCGCGCGGAAGGACTCCGTGCAGGCAATGCTCCGCGCCGGTTCGCGCTGGCCGGCCCCAGACCAATCGCAGCCGTCATCCACCAGGAACAGCGCGCCGGGCGGAGTGTTCTCCCGCACCCATTTATACGCCGGCAGGTACTTCAAGTCCTGGCTGATGCTCTCATAAGGGCCGCAATCGTATTTCGCGAAATCGTAACGGGCATTGCGGGTCCCGATTACAGCCGCGCCGCATAGAGCAAGCAGGGCCAGGCATATTGGCCAGCGCCCTGCTCCGCGGCCTTCCAGATGCCGGCTCAGCACCAACAGCCCGGCCACGGGCAGCAGCAACAGGTAATAAACACCGTAGCGGTCCACGATCAACAACTGCCAGCCAAATGGGAAGAAGGCGGAGACAAAAGGCAACACGGCCATTGTGGCGGCGGCACTGGCCGTCAGCGGCAACCACTGTTTGCCCAGGAGCCACGCGGCCACAGCGAACGCGGCCGCCAAAGACAGGAATAACGGCCAGCGCTCATGGAAGCTGTACGGCCGCTGGCCGAAACAGCGGAACCAGAGTTCCGCCTCGACGGGCACGGCCCGATTGTGCAGGTATTTCACAATCCAGACGCTCAGCAGCACGGCCAGCGTGCCCAGCATGGCGAGCATCACGGAGATTCTCAAACGGCCCTGCACGAGCAGAATGAGAACTCCGAGTGGAACGGCAAGGCCCCACGGCACGGTGGCATAAGGGCGCGCGTAAACGGTCGCCGCGCTGAGGGCCGCCAGGGCCACCCCGTTGCGCCAGTCGTCCTTCTTTATCAGGCGGATGAACACCCAGGCTGTCAGCGCGGACAACAGGTATTCAAGGTTCGTGGGCACACGGTTGACAAACCCCTGCAGCGGCGGGAAAACGGTAACCAGGTCATAAACGAGATACACGCTGATGAATGCCGCGGCGCCGGCGGCCAGCCGCAAACGCAGCCGCTCCGCCCCGCCCGGCGGCAGGCATTCGCGCACCAGCAGGCCCAGAGCGCCCAGGAACAGCAGCGGAAAGACGGCGCGCCAAACCCGGAAAAAAGAGAGCACGTCCCAGCCGGTGAGTGTCAACAGCGCGCGGAGGGAGTCTTCCAGGTACAACTGGGACACGCAGTTTTCGTCGCAGACGCCGTTTATCGGGTTGGTGGCCGTGGCGCCGCTGAGCAGCGGCTGGCAGCGTTCGGCGTAGCCGTACTCGTCTCCGATAAAACCGAAGTTGTAGAACGAAGCTTTTTCGGCGGCGCCAAAACCGAGGCGCAAGGGGATAACCCAGCAGGCCGACAAGACCGCCAGAAGAGCCGCCAGCACCAGCAGCGTCTGCCAGGGACAAGCGTGTTCCTCTGCACCGAACATAAAAGAGAAGGTATACTACGCGCGTTGTCCCGCAATCTTCTATTTGGGTAACCGTTCAGTGTCCGAGCCGCGCGTGTCAGCAAGCGGTCAGGGGGGACGGTGGGTTAGGTGCTATAGGAAATACAGGAAGAATGGGAGTGATACAGTCCTAAGACCCGAACCACGATCCCCGATCCCCTGTCGTCTGCGTGGGGGGCTATTTGCCACTCACCCACGCAGACGCTCTCCCCACAGGTAAAGTTGAGGGAACTCTTGGATCACTCCGTGATTGTGGCCGTGCGCACTTCAAGCACCGGAGCTTCAGACGCAGTGCCGGGAAGCGGGACGCCGGTCATGCTGACGCGGCGGCCGACAAGACCCTCCAGGTTGACATCGGCGCGTGCGACAAGGAAATGCAGCGTCTGGCCGCTGAGGACCAAAGCGTACTCCACGCCGGCGACGGGGGACGGGCTGCGGCGCACCACGAGGCCTTCGGCGGTGATGACATTCGCGCTGCTTTCAGCGGCACGCACCTGCGTCTCGAAGACAGGTTTCAGGCGCAGCGCCGCAGGCGGAGCGCCCGCGGGCTTCGGCAGTTCCGGGGCGAGCGGCTCGGCCGCCGGGCGCGGAGCTGTTATTTTCTGGACCTGCGCGGGACGCACCGGCCCGGCATCCACAGGGTCCACAGAAGGAGCGGTGGCTTCGGCCGGCGGGGCTGCTGCTGCGTTCTCGGTGTTGTTCTTCAGCACTTCGGCGCGGCTTGCGGCGCCGGCGCCGGTCTTGACGGGGGCCGGCGCGGAGGTTGGGGCAACGAACTTGGAGTTGATGCGGTTGAGCGTTTGGGGCAGCGTTGCGAGCAGCGCTGCTTCATCCTGATCCAATGGCCCCGCGGCACTGTCCGCGGCGGGTGGCACTTGAACAGGGGGCGTGGCTGGAACAGGCGCTGCGCGGGGTGCTTCAAGTGCTGGAGCGTGACGCGCTTCCGGCGTGGCTGCCAGAGGACCAAACCGATCGGCTGGGCTTGGCAAAGCGACGAGCGGCTCCGCCTTAACTGCCTGTGGACCTGCGGACACAGGCGCCACGGGGTCCACAAACGCTCCGTCACGCGCAGAACTCCCTGGCAATTGCAGGCTGGATTCCGGAGGCCGCGATAGCTGCTCCTTCGCCTGTCGCGCAGCCTGCTCTTCCATTTCGGCTATGCGCTTGGCATGTTCTTCTTGCCTGGCCGCGACTTGTTCTTCAGCGGCGATGCGCGCCACCTGTTCTTCGAGTGTGGGTTGCGCAGCCGCTTCAACCTTCTGGGCGTTTTCGGCTTTCTGAGCGGCGAGCGCCGCAGCCGGTTCAATTGCCAGCGGACTCGCGGACGCAGGCTGTGCGGGGTCAACGAACGCTCCGTCACGCGCCGGGTTTCCTGGCATTTGCGGGCCGGGTTCCGGAGGCGGCCGCAGCGGCTCCGCCGCCTGTAGCGCAGCCTGCTCTTCCAGATCGGCTTTGGCCGCCGCTTCAGTCCTGTGGGCGGTTTCGATTTCCTGGAGGCGTTTCACTTCGGTTTCGCGCTTGGCTCGTTCTTCGAGTTCGGCTTTGGCCGCGGCTTCAGCCTTGCGGGCGGTTTCGATCTCCTGAAGGCGTTTTTCTTCGGTTTCGCGCTTGGCTCGTTCTTCGATCTCGGCTTTTGCCGCGGCTTCAGTCTTGCGGGCGGTTTCGATCTCCTGAAGGCGTTTTTCTTCGGCTTGGCGCTTGGCTCGTTCTTCGATCTCGGCTTTGGCCGCGGCTTCAGCCTTGCGGGCAGTTTCGATCTCCTGAAGGCGTTTCTCTTCGGATTCGCGCCTGGCTTGTTCTTCTGCCCGCGCCGCGATTTTCTTTTCAGCGGCAACGCGCACGGACTCCAGTTCCTCAATCTCTGCCTTCCCCCCTTCAGATGCGCGGAACGTTTCTGCCGGCTCCGCCTCCACAGCCGTGGGCATCACCATGCCTGGCCGGGACGCCTTCAACTCCTTGCGGGTCTCCTCAATGGCAGCCAGCAGGCTCTCTCTGGTCTGGCTTGCGGAATCGAGCGCCGGCGTCGCAACGGAAACAGGCTGCGGCGCCGGATCCGCCGGTGGGGGCATTGGCGCCGCGGCCGCAACCGGCTGGTCGGTCCGCGGTGTGGACGGCGGAGAAACGCCGCTAATCAGGTATTTGACCGAAACGTAGGCGGCAGCAGACTCAGGCGCCTTGATCTTGTACCAATTGCCTTCCTCGCCCGTGATGGCGACGTGCGCGCCGGATTCGAGCTTGGCCACAGCCGTGGAGCGGACCTGGCCCGCACTGTAGACGCGGGTGCTGCGTGTGGTGATTGCGCCCTCGGCGCCGCCTGCCCCGGCAATGGTCTTGACGAATTCCTTGCCGATCCACGCCGGCAGGTTCTGCGGCCAGTCAATCTCCAGCCAGCCATTCTTGACGGCCCGGCCTTTCACATAGTCGCCGCCGTGAAGCATGGTGAGGACTTGGTGCTGCATGCCGGGACCGGTCCTGACATTGACCCTGTCGCCGTTGATCTGGCACCAGGGCGCATCCGCGCTGAAAGGCTTGCCGGCGGGACCCGGCTTAGCTGCCGCAACGGCCTTGCACACCGGCCCGGCCGGCGCGGCCAGAAGTTTTGCACTGGCCTCAGTCCCGTACAGGCTTGAGGCGCCGCACAGGAGCACTGCAAGAGCGGAAAGCTGTCCAAGGGCTCTGGCTGGCGTCACCAGGTTGGCCATGAGGGGCGATACCTCCGATTCGTTCGCGCGGGCGCAAGACTTGTTCCCACAGTAGATTGAATTATCGGTCTGCGAGGGAAGGCACTTGAGAGGGAAGTGCAACATATTAGGCTTGAGGCTTGAGGCACGAGGCCTGATGCCGAACACTTGTGTCGCTGTGGGGCTGGTGGTATAATCCCTCTTGTTCGGCAGTTGTCTTGCCGATGTACTCTATCTTGGACTGGACTACTTTTTGGAGGGATCACCATGTTCGCGAAAAGATTCACACCGCTGGGGCTGCTTGGGGCCGCGCTGCTGCTCTTCTTGGGCGCCGCTCGCGCCGGAGAGGCTGCCCAGAACCCGCGCATTCCGGATCTGTTGCCGGAAGGCACCGTCATGTTGATTCATGTGGCGCCGTGGGAGCAGTGGGCCAACGATTTCCGCCAGACCGCGCCCGCGCAAATCTGGAACGAACCTGAGGTGCGCGCTTTCCTGGAAGGCCCCTGGAACAGGCTCAGCGCGCCGGCCAAGCGCGCGGAGCAGGCCAAGCCCGCCGGCGAGGCCAAGGTGCTCGCGGCGCCGGGCGTGGCGGGAGAAGTGCTGGCCGGCGCCAAGGCTTTCTTCGAGACGCTCGGCGGGCTGGTGCAGAGCATCCGGGACATCAAGCTGGAGAAACCCCTCGCGGACATGCTGGATAGCATGGCGCGCGGGCCGTTCACCATTGCCGTGCGCTATTCCGCGGAGGACGCGCGCGCGCAGAAGTCGCCCGCTATCATCGCCATTGTGGGCAAGGGTTATCCCAAGGACGCCGACGCGCAGCTTCAGGCGCTGGCGGGGTATCTAAAGGACAAAGATTTCAAGATCAGGCTGTTCGGCACCGACTTGACGACCGTCAAGCTCAGCGTTGACGCCCTCAGCATCACCGAGTCCCGCGGCGTCAAGCTGGTGTCCATCGCGCCCACGCAAGACGGCAAGCGCAGGAACCTGCTGACCTTGGCGTTTTTCAACGACCGGCTGCTCGTCAGCAATGATGAGGACCTCTGCAAGGAGGTCATTGACGGCATGTCCGGCATGCTGGCCAGGAAGTTGAGCGACTCCGCGCTTTTCAAAAACTGCAGGCTGGCGGGCGACGAGCACATGCTGGCTTACCTGGATATCCCCAGCCTCCAGAAAGCCCTCGGGGCCGGGCAGCCGGCGCCCGCAGGGAAGCAGTCGCCGCTGGAGCAGTTCCTGACGCAAGCGGGCCTCAACCAGGCCACTGCGGTGGCCTGGTCCCTGAAGCTGAACGGCCTGGCGTTCGAGTCGCGCACGGCGATCTTCACTCAGGGCGAACGCCAGGGGTTCCTGGGCACGTTCGGCGAAGGACAGCTCAGCGACGATGCTCTGAAACTCTGCCCGGCGAACACGCCGTTCGCCGCGGGGGTCAGGCTGAAACCGGACTGCGTCTTGCCGTTCATGCGCAGCGTGTTCAGAGCGCTCCAGGGCGAGAGGGGCCTGGCGAACTTTGACGCGGTTGAGAAGGAGTTGGCGGGCCGCAACCTGGAGAAGGAATTGGGCGAGGCCTTCAGCGGCGAGGTGGTCATCACCAGCCTCGCTGCCCAGGCGGACAGCGGCCCCGTCGGCCCGATGTCGGCCTTCGCCGCGTCTTTGGGAGTGAAGGACAAGGACAAGGCCGCCAAGCTGCTTGAAGACCTGCTGCCGCTCCTGGCCAAGAAGGCGGATGCGGCGGGCGGGGGACTGAAGAAGTTTGAAGGGACGCCGGCGATCCGCTATTTCGAGGCCCCGGTCATGGCGGGCCTGGTCCCTGTTGCGCCGGCATTCGCGCTCCAGGATGAACGCCTGATCATGGCGGTTGACGTTCCGGCGGCCAGAAACGCGCTGCACATTCTGCAAAAAGGCCCCTGGCTGACCAAGTCCGAGAATTTCACCAAGGCGCTGCAGAACTCCGGCGGGCAGATCGGCTCAGCCTTTTCCTACGTGGACTGGGGCCAGATCTACAAGGCCGTGTTCAATGTGGGCACCGGCGCGCTGCGGATGGTCGCGCCCACGGGCGTGCTGAACCAAGCCGGGATTGACCTGAATTTGCTGCCCTCGACGGAGGCGGTCGCCAGCAACCTCTGCCCCGGCCTGTCCGTCGTGCGCGTGGAAAACAATGGGGTGTTCCTGGCCAGCCGCAGCCCGGTGCCGTCCATCGAGGTGTGCTCACCGCCGCTGGCCGCGGTAACGGCCGTCCTGGCCAGCCTCAGACCGGCAGCGGCGGAGCAGGAGAAGAAATAAAGACGATACCCGGGAAGATCCGTCTTTTGGACGTGGTAGCGTTGACCAGGAGTCTTCCGCGGAAGGGCCTCCGCCGCGGACAAGTGGGTACTGTCACTGAAACCCTGGCTCCCCAAGTCTTTGAAGTGGAGTTCTGCGGCAACGACGGGCGTACTTATGCGTCAGCGGCGTTAACCAGGAAGCAATTGATGGTCCTGCACCAAGAGCCAGTCCGGCGTGATTAGGGATTTGGCGCGGCTTCATCCGTGCGACCACGGTGGGCACGGATAAGCCCTCGCGGTGCAAGGGTATATCCATGGCACAAATCGGGGAAATCTGCACTTTCCTTCCGGCGCCCGTTCCCTTATATAGTCTGCGCGCTGTTTCAGACTGTCCGCTTTGAAACGGAGGCTTGGTGGGGCGCTGCCGGATGTGCCGCGGTGCGCCTAGAGAGACGCCCTTCTTGGGTCCGGGACTCTCGCCAGCGGACAACGATTGCAGGCAGGCATTCAGGCCAAGGTGGTTCGTTTGCGGGCTGTTTCCGCCCCAAAGCATGGGGCTTGAGAAGACATGGCAACAGGTGCACATAAGAGCTTCGCGGCAATCATCATGGCTGCGGGACTGGGCAAGCGGATGAATTCGACGCTGCCCAAAGTCCTGCACCTGCTGAATGGCAGGCCGCTGCTCGAATGGGTGGTGCAGGCCGCGCGCGCGGCCGGCGCGGGACGGGTCGTGGTGGTGGTCGGGCACGGGCGCGAGCAGGTCGTCAAGTCGCTGCCCAGCGGAGTGGAGTACGCCGTGCAGGAGCCGCAGCTTGGCACCGGGCACGCCGTGCGCTGCGCCGAGGGCAATCTGCACGATTGGCCCGGCCCCATCGCGGTGCTCTCGGGCGACGTCCCGCTGCTGCGCGCCTCGACCATTCGGCTGCTGATCAGCAAGCAGGCGGAGATGGATGCGGTAGCCGTGATCCTTACCGCCAAGCGCGCGGGGCCGCATTCCTACGGACGCATCGTCCGCGACGAGAACGGGAACGTCAAGGCCATTGTGGAAGCCAAAGACGCCACGCCGGAACAGAGCGGCATCGAGGAGTTCAACTCGGGCACCTACGTTTTCGGTCCCGGCAGGCTCTTCCCGGCCGTGGCGAAACTGGCCACCAATAACGTGCAGAAGGAATACTACCTCACGGACACCATCGCCGGCTTCGTCACGTCCAGCCAGACGGTGGCCGCCATCCGCGCGGCCGCGGCGCAGGAAGTGCTGGGCATCAACACCCCCGAGGAGCTCGCCGCGTCCGAAGCGTTCCTGAACGAGCACGCCAATAACGCCGACAGCCCCTTTCAGGAACTGGACTCGCAAGTCCTCAGCGACCTCTCGCGCAACATCCGGATTTTCACCGGCAACGCCAACGTGAAGCTGGCCGAAGACGTCTGCGCGCACCTGGGTATTCCGCTGGGGGAGGCGGAAGTCGGCCGCTTCCCCGACGGCGAAACGAAAGTCCGCATCCTGGAGGACATTCGCGGGCGCGACGTGTTCATCATCCAGTCCACCAGCCCGCCGGTGAACGACCACCTGATCGAGCTGCTGGTGCTGATTGACGCCGCGCGGCGCGCTTCCGCGCAGCGCATCACCGCGGTCATTCCCTACTACGGTTACGCGCGGCAGGACCGCAAACACGAGGGCCGCGTGCCCATCACCGCCAAACTGGTGGCGAATCTGATCGCCACCGCGGGCGCCGACCGGGTGATGTGCGTGGACCTGCACGCCGAGCAGATCCAAGGTTTCTTCGATATTCCGCTGGACCACCTGACTGCGGAGCCGGTGCTGCTGCGGCACATACGCGAGCTGGGCCTGCCGGCCCTGACCATTCTCAGCCCGGACCTGGGCCGCACCAAGATGACCGAGAAATTCGCGCGGCGGCTCAACGCCTCGCTGGCGGTCATCGAGAAACGCCGCATGGGCGACACCGAGGTCGTCAAGGGACACGTGGTGGGCGAGATCAAGGGCCGCGACGCTCTGATCGTGGACGACATGATTGCCACCGGCGGCTCGATCCAGCAGGCCGTGCAGACCGCCCTGGAATACGGCGCGCGCAGCGTCTCCGTCGCGGCCACCCACCCGGTCTTCTCGGGCCGGGCACTGGAGCGCCTCAGCGCCCTGCAGATTCGGGAATTGGCAGTCTGCGACACCATCGAGGTCAAGAAGCGGCCCGAGAACGTCCAACTGAAGATTCTGAGCGTCGCGCCTTTGCTGGCTGAGGCCATCAAGCGTACGCACAGGAATGAGAGCGTGAGCAGACTGTTTGTTTAGGCGGTCACCGAGGTCCCGGCCGGTGCCGGGAGTGCGGCCCGCGAGGCAGAAAGAACTGGTAGCGTAAGGACACTTGAAACATGGCTCGTGAATTGAAGGCTGTAGTGCGCAAGGAGCTGGGGCGTCATGCGGCCAGCCGGCTGCGCCGCCTGGGGCAGATCCCGGCGGTGGTGTATGCCGAAGGCAAAGCGGGAACGAACCTGGCCATTGATGCCGCCGAATGGCAGAAAGTGCTGGCTTCGGGCAACCGCGTGGTGACGTTGCAGCTTGAAGAAGGCGCTAAACAGACCCTCATCAAAGACGTGCAGTACGATCCACTGGGCGAGTCCGTGCTGCATGTGGACTTCAACGAGTTGCGCGCCGGCCAGAAGGTGCGCATCGCCGTGGCGCTGCTCAGCAAGGGCGTGCCTAAAGGACACAGCCTGGGCGGCATCCTGCAACAGCCGGTCCACACCGTGCATGTCGAGTGCCTGCCAGCCAGCATCCCGGAGAAGATCATCGTGGATGTGGAACCTTTGGGTGTGGATGACGTCATTCATGTCAAGGACCTGAAACTGCCTGAAGGCGTCCTGGCCGTGGACGCCCCCGACGTCGTATTGCTGGCGGTGCATCTGCCGCGAGTTGAAGAAGTGGCTGCGCCCGCAGAGGCCGGACCGCTCGAACCTGAAGTGCTGACCGCCAAGAAGGAAGAGGCCCCGGCTGAGGAAGGCGCCGCACCAGCCAAGGGCGCCGAGAAGAAGGAGGAGAAGCCCGAGAAGGAAAAGAAGGAAAAGAAGGAGAAATGAAGCTGATCGTGGGACTGGGCAATCCGGGTGGGAACTACGCCAGGACGCGGCATAACGTCGGCTTCCGCGTGGCGGATTTGCTGGCCGAGCAGTTGGGCGCCGGGTTCGACCGGAACAAGTTCAAGGGGGAGTACGCCGAGGCGTCGTTGCCCCGCTTGCGGCACGCGCCCAAGCCCGCCGCGGCTGCCCGAGGCCCGGCAGATGAGGCGGAGAGCGAAGACACCAGGCTGCTGCTGGTCAAGCCCCAGACTTTCATGAACCTGTCCGGCGAGACAGTGGCGGCTTTCGCCGGTTACTTCAAGATCAGCCTGGCGGACGTGCTGGTCGTGGCCGACGACGTGGCCCTGCCGCTCGGGCAGTTGCGCTTGAGACGGGGCGGTTCCGACGGCGGCCACAACGGCTTGAAGGACATCTCCTTGCGCCTGGGCGGCAAGTCCTACGCGCGGCTGCGCGTGGGGATAGGCGGAAGAGAAGCGGGTGTGGAGCGCCCGGCGCCGGACCTTGCGGAGCACGTGCTAAGCCGTTTTTCGGTAGAGGAAGCGGATAAGCTGGAAGTGAAGCTGGAACTGGCCGCGGAGGCCTGCCTGAGCTGGGCCCAGGAAGGCATCGAGGCGGCCATGAACAAGTACAACGCCAAGGAAAAGACGCAGGACTCGTAGCACAAGGAGAGCAAGTTCATGTCGGACAACGAAGCAGCCAGGAACCCATCCGCCCCGGCAGTGGCGCCCGCGCCGGTGCCCGCAGAGCCACCCGCGCCCGCGTCCGCAACGCCGCCCGCGCCCGCAACGCCGGCCGCGCCCGTGGCGCCGCCCGCACCGCCAATGCCCGAACTGCCGCCGGGCGTCAGGCTCTATGAGTGCATGTGGGTAGTGGACGCCAACCTGGGGCGGGAGGATTATCCCAAGGCGCTGGCCGGATTGAAGGAACTCGTGGAGAAGGGCGGTGGCACGTGGGTGAACGCAGACAAATGGGAGGAGCGCCGCCTCGCTTACACCATTCGGAAGAAGAAGAAGGGCTTGTACATCATCAGCCACTTCACTGCCCCGACCTCAAGCGTGGCGCGGATTGACCGCAATGCCCGCCTTTCCGACTTGGTTTTGCGCCACATGATAACCGTGGATGAGGATGGGCTGAGCACCGCGCCGCCGGCGCGCGTGATTGATGACGACGACCTCGGCGGCCCCCCAGGCGGCGGTGGCGAAAGGCGCTACTTCAGCCATGAATCGCACTAGGGAAGGGGCGAGGGGCGAGGGGTGAGGGGAGAGGGGCGAGGGACGAGTGGCGAGTGGTGCGTCAGCGGGTTGGTAGGGCCGGAGTCCGTCTGGCTTCGGGGATGCGCCTGCGCGCGACGGAGCCAAATGCCGGCGGAAGGCCGGCGCTACAAAAGGGGAGGGGACCATGGCTAGTTTGAATACGGTGCTCCTGATGGGCAATCTGACTCGCGATCCGGAGATGCGCTACACGCCGTCAGGGTTGGCGGTGGCCGCCTTGACTCTGGCGGTGAATCGCAAATGGCGTGACACCAAGACCAATGAAATGC
>JBEKKG010000045.1:0-17275 GCA_050010835.1 Planctomycetota bacterium | reverse complement strand
CGAATGGCGCTTCCTTAAGCGGCGATGCCATTGGCGGCCCTCCATTCCGCGCGGGTGGTTTTGAGGGTGGGGTAATGCACTCGTTCGCGACGGACCATGCGAGGTTCCTGGCGGCCTGGCCGCGCCGGCACCAGATGACTGCCGATTCGCCGCAACATGGTACGGTACAAAGCTGGCAAGGAGAGAATCGGAGCGGTGGCCAGCGCAGGAGAAAAGGCTAGGATGCAGCGCAGGGTGTGCACGAAACCGATGCGCAGCGGGTCCACTCTTTCCTGTACCGCGGCCTCCAGCATAATCAGCCGCACCACATTCAGCGCCGTGAGCCGCGCCGCCACTTCCTTGCGAATGCCCGCTGCGGTCTTGGAGCGGAGCACATCGGCGGACAGGTTAATCTTGAGGTCAAAGAACAGTTCTTCGATACGCCAGCGGCGGGCAAAAAGGGCCACGATCTCGGCAGCAGGATAGTCTTCGGCCGACAGCAGGGAGGTGGCCAGCCAGACTTGCTCCAGCCCTGCTCGCGTCGGCACGAATGCACCTATGAACCGTACCTGCGTCACGCTGGGCAACAGCGGGTATTGCTTGCGGTACGGGGCTCCCAGCGGCAGTTCCGCCACGAAGTCGTCAGGCGTGTTGGTGCACAGGCGGCGTAGAGCGTGGGGTTTCAAACGCTGGTGCATGCGCGTGAGGAACTGGAGGCCGTGCGAAAGGTACAAAGCATACAGGTACGCAGCGGCGAAGAAACGGTCTGCGATTACCAAGTCGCCAGACTGGAGCCCGGGCAACAAAGTGCGCGCCAGAGCGGGCTCGGAGTCCCTGTAGTTCCCCAAGGCATAGGTCAACACGATCTTGGTGTTGGCCAGCGCCAGCGTCACCAGGCGCGCCAGCGGGTAGCGGCCCTTGTGCGCGCCACTCGTGTTGGTGCCGAAGGTGGCGAACAACTCCTCTTCCGCGCTCATCGAAACACAGGCGCCGTCCAGCAACACCAGCCGGTGTCCCTGCCATCTATTCACTGCCCCTCCCAACGCCTGTGCTTGGCGCACCACATATGCAAACACTGCCTCCCACACAGCCAGCGGCACACGGTTGCGCGCCTTGGCCACGGAACCCGACCCTGGCTCAGGACCGCAGGCCCCGGGCAAGTGTGCGACCATGTTCTCCCACACCAATTGCCAACTCGCGGCAAACGAATCCTCGGGCCAGATCGCCGCCAGCAACATGTGCAACACAACTACCAGCGGAGGGATCAAGCGCTCCCGGTATTCGTAGCCCGCTACCGCGCAGGCTGTCAGGATCGCCGAATCCGGCAGCACCTTGCGCACCGCGCTGAAGGTGTTTTGGCGCAATGCTCCGCGAACTTGCTCAAGTGTCGCCCCTGCCGTGCCGAAAACAGAAGAGTCGGACATCGTGGCCACAGAAGAGTCGGACATCGTGGCCTCCTTTCTGCCGCTTGGTTCTGTCAAACCATACATCGGCAATAGGAGGCCTTTACTTTGTTACTTCTTAAGGAAGCGCCATTCGGGACAGTGACGCAATTCTTGGACAGGTGCTGACATGAGACGTGAAAGAGGGATGTCATGCAAGAGACTCGTCACTGTCCCTGTATCTCAACAGCACTCGTTCCGCAACAGCCAGGCATTGCCGCGCCAGCGCTTCGTCGGGCTCAAAATCAGGCAGCACCGAACCCAGTGGATATTTCGATGGCAGATAGATGGAATCAAGCAGATCGCATTCGTCGTCAGTCAAACCGCAGTGGATGCCAGCGGCCCGGACTTCGGCACACAACCCCTGGATGCTATGCGTGCGCTTAAGCGGCACCCGGCAAACAAGGCACAGCGCCTTGAGCGCCTTTTCGGCCGCTTGCTGCGCATTCTGTAAACACGGATTCAGCAGGCCGCTTTGCAGACAAAGTTTGCCGGTTTGAAGATTCTCCCCCGCGTATCCCAGCCAGGCCCGGACCTCAGCGTTCATAAATCACCTCGCCGCGGTTGATTTCCGCCAGGAAAGCGCCGGACGCGCCGCTGCGCAGCGGTATAATGTCGAGCGCAATCCGTTCGGACACCCTGCGGGCCATGCGCCGGTATTTAAGTGCCAGTGACAGGTAAGATTGGCCACTGTCTTGAAAGACCGCCACATCCATATCGTTGGGAGACGCGCTCGCCAGGAACGAGCCGAAAACCACAACCTTGTGGATTTCCGCTGCGTGCATCAGGCAATGCGCGATCTCGCGCTTCAAATCAGCTTTGGTTTCCGAGGTCATGAGCCGGCTTCCTTAGTTGGGACCCTCATCCTGCTAACGCCGCTTCAGGTCAGCCTCCACTTGACTCGAAACAACACCTGGACCTCATGCTTCTGCCGCAACTGCCCTTCCAGTTTCCCGATCAAGACCTCCCGTTGCCGGTCTACTTCGTCCCGAGCCTCAAAAAGCCTTTGTCGCTTCTACTTGCGGCGGGCCTCTAGTCCTTTGAGGTGCTTCTGCGCCGCGAGCTTATCACTGAGCGTGGTAGCCGCCAAGGACGCTTTGCGCGCCTCACGGATTTCCCCGTCCAGCGCCTTGATCTCCTGCTCCAGGCTGAGCTTCACGTCCTCCGCCCAGCGTTCGAGCTTTGCGGCCTCCTCATCAGGAAGCGCCATTCGGGACAGCCACCTATTTCCCCGCCGCCGGCGGCGCGAGCAGCTTCGCAATCGTGTCCGCGGACTCGTCACGGAGCCGTTTTTCCTCCGTCTTGCCCTTCCCGCCCTTGATGGGTACTTTGGCGGCATACTCCTCGTGCCCAGTGATGATTTTCGAGAGGACTTCCAGCCACTGCCGCTTCTGGATCTCGTCGTTGATCTGAGGCGCGACAGCGGCGATCAGGGCTGAAACATTGCCGCAGCCCTTCACCGTCCGCTCGCCTTGGACGTGCGTCTTGAAGTCGCTGGCGACTTTGACGAGCAGCGGCTGGAACAGCGCGTTCTCCGGCCGCAGCTTGTTGCCCGTCAGTTTGGCGAGCGCGGACGCCGCCGCATCGGTGAGGATCGCGTTCTTCTTGCCGAAGTAGTCCTCGTGCCCCACAATCTCCTGCCAGCGGTCCAGCAGCCACTGAGTTCTCTGCTTCTGGTCCGCGATGTGCCTGGCGGCAGCCTGAATGGCCTCCGCCATAAGCTCGCAAGAAGCTTCATTGCGGGCGGAGGCGAGGTGGGTTTTGAACGCGGCCTCGGTTCTGGCCAGCATCGCAGCCTCACCTTCGACGGCGATCTGGTAGCAGGAGAGGGCCTCCGGATTGCCGCATTTCTCGTTCTGGAGGAATTTGTATATCTCGCCGGCCGCCGTCTTGTCCGCCGGCACGGGCAGTTTCGCCAGTTTCTCGAAGAGGTGCTCTTTCACAGTCTGGCTGTACAGGCTGTTCGCCGGGCAGCCGGGCTTCTGGCCAGTTGCGGCCAGCGCGGCCTCCAGCGCAGTCCACAAGTGAATCTGGGCCTGGGGCGCCGCAACCAGCGCCTGACCCGCATCGGCCAGCAGGAAATTGAAGGGGTTGATGGCCAGGCCGCTCTCAACCAGCTCCTGCCCGTGGGCTTTGCGGTCCGCTTCCGGCAGCAGGCGGAAGAGATCGAAGGCGAGCGTGGAGTCCAGATAGGACTGGAACCCCGCGTTCACCGCCCAGGCAATGCTCTGGTGGTAGACCATGTCCCTGTGCGTATCCACGTCGCCGAAGAACCAGGGCGTGTGCGGATGAGTCTTCTCCGGGCCGCCGGTGGCGAACTGGGCGCCCTGGCACTCATAGCCGCCGGTCTTGGCGCTGAGCGCGAAGAAGATCAAAGCGCAGTGCCCCGGCTGGCCGGCAGTGCACGCGGGGACGCCGAGGGCCTCATAAGTTCGCACCGCCATGTTGGCCATAGTGCCGCAGACGCCGCCGTCCTTGAGCATCATCTGGAATGTGCCGTAGCTGAAGGGATAGGGACTCAAGCGGCGCGCGGACTGGAAGTCGAACTGTTGGGCGATGCCGCCGATGTACTCCCCGTACAGGTGCAGTTCGCCCTTGTCGTGGTAGCGCGCCCAGAGGTCCTCGCGTTCGCGCAAGGGTTGGTTGTCGGCGGCGAGCAGCGTCAGGAGCGGCCAGGGCGCGGTCAGCGGACAGTGCGGCAGCTTCTTCTTGATGGGCGCGGCGGGCGTCTGGCATTCGTGGTTGCGGATGAGGAAAGCGAAACTCTCAGCGGGCGTGGGCGCCGGGTCGCGCTCTGCCGGCAGCAAGCCCTTGGCCTCGTAGGCCGTTTTGAAGAGGTGGAAGGCCTTGAGGATTTCCTTCCCTTCCGGCCCCTTGACCGCGTCGTGGCGGTCCGGCCAGATAATGTGGTCGCCGCAGTGGATCTCGACCGCTTGCCCCTTCGCCTTCAGGTACGCGTTGAACTCATCCTGCAACGCCTGGCTCGCCATGACGTCGGCGGCGGTCAGGGGACGCTTGACCTGCTCCGCGGCCGGCGGAGCAGCTTCTTTCTTCTGCTCCTCGTCAGGAGTGAGGATGGCCACACCCTTTTCGTCGTACTGCAATTCCTTGGCCTCGCGCGACCACTTGCGGTCGGCGGGCAGATCGTCAACGAGGTGCTCATTGAGGAAGTTGATGATGTGGTCGTTGAGGTCCAGTGTGCGGTTGGGGTCTTTGGTATTCACGGGCTTGAGCGGGCACGGCGGAATCACGAGTTTGAGCAGTTCGCGCGGGGCCAGGCTGGCTTGCGGCCCGTCCTTGGCATGCACCACCGCCAGGGCGAGCGCGAGTTGGGTATATTTCTTCCGCACGGTCTCGGCACCCAGATCCAGTTCCAGCGAGCGGAGCATGAGCAGGATGTGGGCTGAATTCGCGCGCGCGCCGTAGACCGTGGCCTCGACCGCCGGATCGCTCTCCATCCACGCCAGGAAATCCTCCGGGAGGGTCTTGCCGGCGGTCTTGAGATCGCTCTTGGCCTGCGCCTTGGCAAACGCCAGATAGGCCGCGCGCACCTCGGGGCTGAACCGGTATTGCGCCTGCGTCCACGCCGCCAGCAGCGCCTTGCCTTCGGCAAGCTGCTCCAGCGCGGGCAATTCCGGGGGCGGCGGCGGCGGATGCTTCTGGGCAGCCAGTACCTCGCCCGAGCAGAGCAGCGCGAGCACCGCGACCGCTGCAAGGACGCATTTCCCCTCTCCCCTGTGGGGAGAGGGCCGACGTGAGCGAAGCGAACGCGGGGTGAGGGGGAAATGGGGACGTCTCAACCACCCCCTCACCCGCCGCGCCTGTGGCGCGGCACCCTCTCCCCACGGGGGAGAGGGCACGGCACGCAGATCAGGCGACGCACCTCCTGTTGGGCACTGCTGCTGTTTCATAATGCCAGTATCCTACTCATGTAGTCATCGAACTCAATGCCGTACATGGCCCAGTGCTGGACGATATAGTAACCGGAGTGGGCGGCCTGGACGTACATGTACCATTTGTTATTCAACCCAATGCGCGGAGGGCGTGCGTCTGCGGCGCAGGCGTTGTGGGCGAGGCCGAGAATGCAGAGCGCAATTGCGGATTTCATCGGTTTCATTCCTTTCGCTTCGCCAGTATACCCGGTCAGTCCTGGGTTGCCTGCTTTAATGGCACAGATCCCGAGAATGAGGAGGCTTTGACATGGGAGAATACGTCCGTCGGGTACGGCCGGCGCCGACCGATGCGTACCTCGCCAATCCGCATAAGGGCTGTTGCACGTTTCAGCATTTCAACGGAGATGAGCTGTTTCCGGGGCTGTCGTGGTCGGAGGAAGGGCCGCACGAATTCCCGGCGCGGAAAGGCGGCGTGGCGGACGGCTACCTGCCGGCCACGGTCGCCTATTGCCGGTGGTTCTGGGAGACGTTCGAGCCTGAAGAGGGCAAGTACGATTTCTCGCTCATTGACAAGTCGCTCGAAACCGCCCACGCCCGCGGACAGACTCTGGCCCTGCGCCTGATGCCCTTCGGCTCGCACGGCCAGCCGCTGGCGCCGCAATGGTATCGCCGGAAGTATCCCATGGAAACGGTTGACTACATGGGCAGCCCAGCGCTCTTCCCGGTCCACGATGCCCCGGAGTACCTGGAGAAATACGGCAACCTGATCCGCGAGGCCGGCCGGCGCTACGACGGCAACCCGCTGCTGGAAACCATGGACGTGGGCTTCATCGGGCCGTGGGGCGAAGGCGCGGGCGAGATGAGCGCCGGCCAAATGGACCGCTTCCACCGTCTGCACCAGGAAGCCTTCCCCAAGACGCTGCGCCTGATCGAGATCTGCGGCGAACAAGGCAAAATCGGCCTGAAGTACGGCACGGGCTGGCGCTGGAACTGCTTTGGCGATCTCTCCGACGGGGGCTCTCCGGAAGTCCTGAAGACCTGTTCCTGGAACCACACGTTCGACTGTTATCCCGAAGTGCTGGCGACGTACGCGCGCGACAACTGGAAGCAGTATCCGGTCCACTGCGAGACGGCCTGGGTCGTCGGGGGCTGGTATCGGAATGGCTGGGACCTGGATTTCATCCTGCAGCAAGGGCTCAAGTACCATTTGACGTACTTCATGCCGAAGTCCAGCCGCTTCCCCGAACCGTGGCTGGAGAAGCTCAGCGCCTGGTGCCGCAAGATCGGCTACCGCTTCGTCTATCGCCAAGCGCTGTATGAGACGCCGGTGCGGGCCGGCGGGCTGGTGCGGTTCCAGAGTTGGATCGAGAACGTCGGCTGCGCTCCGATATACAGGCCCTACAGTTTCGCCATCCGCTTGCGCCAGGGCGGCCGCGAAGAGATCATCCCGCTCCAGGACGTGGACATCCGGACCTGGCTGCCAGGCGATACGTTCGTGGATGTCAGAGTCCGGTTGCCGGCGAGCATTAAACCGGGCTGGGTGCACTTGGCCGCCGGACTGCTTGACCCGGCCACTCGGGAAGCGCGCGTGAGTTTCGCCGTCAAGGAAGCCTTCAGCGACCGCTGGGTCTCGCTGGGCGGCATCGAAGTGCTGGCGCCCTGAAGGCCCGCAGAGGATTCTTTGAAAGAAGTTCGCAGGCGGCGCCCGTTGGCGATAACCTGGATTTGCACGGGAGTTGCGGATCAATGAGCCACACAGGGAAGGGGTTCGGCCGGCGGGAGTTCATTGGCGGCCTGGCCGCCTCGGCGGCATGGGGCTGTCTGGGGCCTGCGGCGGGGGCCGAGAAAGACAAGCCGAACGTCCTGCTGATAATCTCCGACGAACACAACGCGGGCGTCCTGGGCTGCAACGGCGACAAGCTGATCCGCACGCCCAACCTGGATGGTCTGGCGGAGCGCGGAGTCGCGTTCGACTCCTGTTACACGAATTCGCCCTTGTGCGTGCCCTGCCGCCTGTCCTTCACCTCAGGCAAGTACATTTCGCGTGTGGGCGCGTGGAACAATGAGTGTTGGTTGCCCAGCCCCGATTATCCGTCCTTGCCGCGCCTTATGAATGCGGCGGGGTATGAGTCCTTCCTGTGCGGCAAGATGCACTATGACGCCACGTGCCGCTACGGATTCATGGAGATCGGCGGCAACATGAACAGGAGTTTCATGACGGGCAAAGGCCAGCGCCGCGACCCTGACAACCTCGCCTCCCGGCCAGGTTATTCGGCGCGTTTCAAGGAATGCCACACCGGCCAGGGCGGAAACATACCGCACGACTTGAAAGTGCTTGCCGGCGCGCAGGAATTCCTGGCCGGGCGCAAACGCGGCGGCAAGCCGTTCTTCCTCCTCTGCGGCCTGCTCACCCCCCACTTCCCGCTGATTGCGCCGCAATCGCACTGGGAGAACTACAAAGGCAAGCTGCCCCTGCCGGAGATGCCGGCCGGGCACCTCGATTCCCTGGCGCTGAACTACAAGCACCTGCGCGCCGGATTCGAGCTCGTGAACGTGCCGCCGGAGATCACGCGGGAGGCGCGCGAGCTCTACTACGGCCTCACGCAGTGGCTGGATGAAACTGTCGGCAAGATTCTAATGGCCCTTGCCAACAGCGCCGCCGCTGACAACACGGTGGTCATCTACACGACGGACCACGGCGAGAACATGGGCGAGCACGGCCTGTGGTGGAAGAACTGCATGTATGAACATGCCGCACGCGTGCCGCTGCTCGTCTCCTGGCCCGCGCGCTGGAAAGGCGGCCAGCGGCGCACCGCAGCCTGCTCCCTGCTCGATCTCGTGCAGACCATCGCGGAGCTGGGTGGCGCCGCAGCGCCCGCGGATTGGAACGGCGCGTCGCTCTGCCGTTGGCTCGACGACCCCAACGCGCCCTGGAAGGACTTGGCCGTCTCCGAGTATTACGCGCACAACATCGCTTCCGGTTATGCTTTGCTGCGCGCCGGGCAGTACAAGTACGTCTACCACACGCCGCCGGATGACCGGCATCCCGCGCAACGCGAGCTCTACGATCTCAAGGCCGACCGCGGCGAGTTCGCCAACCTGGCGGCGCAGCCTGAGCAACACGCGCGCATCGAGGAACTGCACGCCGCTCTGGTCAAAGAACTGGGCGAGGACCCTGACGTGACGGAGCGCCGCTGCCGCGCGGACTACGCTAAAGGATATGGACGCAGGTGAATGGGGCCGCTAACCCAAACTATTCACCACCAAGGCACAAAGGCACAAAGAGAGAAGAAGAACTTGAGGCCAAAACCAACCATTCCTCCTGGTGTTCTTTGTGTCTTTGTGCCTTTGTGGTGAATGAGGCCGCCAAGGGTCAAGTTGGGAAAGCGCTAAGCAGGATGCGCACCTCCGGCTCCACCAGCTTGAGAATCTCTTCATAAGTCTCGGGCAGCTTCATGGAGGCGAGCAGGCCTGGTGCGGGCAGGTCAATCTCCATGTCGTGCCCAGGCCATTTTACGAATTTGGTCAACTGATTGGCCACGAATACGATGCAGGCCAGTTCCCGGATGTTGGCGGGGTAATCCGCCAGCGTAGAGGAGACGGGTTGGTGATGCAGTTCGACCGCCTTCGCCAACGTCGCGGGCAGCTTCCATTCTTCCGCGAGCATTGCTCCGATCACAGCGTGGCTGGCGCCGAAGAGCCGCTCTTCTTTGCGCAGCAACGGTTCGCCCAGTTTCGTGGTGTGATAATCCAGGAGCTCGCACACCAGTTCGGGCTTGGAGTAACTCATGACCTGTTTCCCGATGTCGTGGATTACGCCCGCGGTCACAGCTTCAGCCGAATTGGGGCGGCCCATGCGCCTGCACAGCGCGCCCGCGAACAGTCCCGTGGCGACGTTATGCCGCAGCAAGACAGTCTCGTTGTAACCGCCCGGCTGAGCACGCTTCGCGCCGCCCATCGTTTCATGGTAGGCCAGTGTCAGGATACAGTCATAGCCCAGCAACAGGACGGCCCGTTCAGTAGCGGTGACCTCCGTCTGCTGGGCCGCAAAGGCCGAGTTGGCCATGCGCAACAACTTGGCCGTCATGATCGGGTCGCGCGAGAGGATTTCCGTCAGCCGCTTGGGATTCGTATTCGGCGAATGCACTTCGCCCCAGATTAGCCTGGCAGTCGGCGAGAGCGGCGGGAAATCTGCCACCCAAGCCTCAAACTTCTTCGAGGTATCCGCGGACACTTGCCCGCGCAGCAGCGCGGGGGCCGAATTGGTGCGCTTCTTGACTTCGACGAGCTTGGCGCTCTCTACAACGGCTTTGGCGGCGGCAGCTCTCTTGGTACTGGCGACGTCCCTGAGCACCACGGTGGCGCCCGGCTGGGCGCTTCTCTTCAGCCGCCTGTAGCGGATGAACCACCCCATGAAAACCAGGAGTGCCAAAACGCCGGCTATCGGCAACAGCCACGCCACAGGAATGCTCAGCCCCGGGTTAAATGCCTCGCTCCACGTCTTCTGTCTTCGCCACGTCTAAAGCATTTGAACGCACTTGCCAGCCGCTGTCCAGAGGAAACTGCTGAGTTTGTGCCACGGATGTGGCCGGGCTGGCAGTTTAGCCCGGCCTCATCCGTGCTCCCCGCGGCTGGCACGGATGTGGCCGCGCCGAACTAGCCCCTTCCTGAAAGTGATAGCGCAAACCGGCGCGGCCACATCCGTGGCACAAGTCTGGTTATGCGCCCCTCGTTCTTACAGCCCCTGTCACGGTGCCGCGCTGTGCTCTCCAAGGCATAACAACTTGCCATTCACCGTTGACACATAGATGCGGCCGTAAGCCGCAATCAGCCCATCATGGATGGCCGGCGCGTCGAGCGCGCAGCTTTGCGTGCCGGCGTTGAGCTTGCCGTCGGCAGTAGCGCTTATCAGTTCGCCTGCGGCCAACAACAGTGCGGTGTCGGTCTTTGTGCCCGTGTGCATTTCGCCGGCGCTGAAGACCACCGGCGGCCGGGCCAGCACCAGCTTTGTCTGGCGCACGCCGTAGTTCCAGATTCCCCGCGGCACCGCCAGCCCCGGAAACGGCTCGTAATTCGTATTGGCCGGCGCCGGCTTGAAATCCCCGTTGCTCAGGCTGAAGCACCAGCGCGACATGGCGACTCTCTGGCCGTCTTTCACGAAAATGTCCATAGGTTCGTAGTCCACGCCGAACTTGATCCTGCTCTTGGGCTGCGGGCCGGGAAACGTGCCGCCGTACCAACCCGTGACGCCCATATCCGTTACAGTCTTGTGCCAAAGCACCTCCGCAGTGCGGGCACGCAGTGCGAACGCATGCACGCCGCCGTCCGAAGCCGGATGGCGCCCTGCGGCGAAGTACGCCACCCCGCCGTCTGTCAGCACGCTGCCGGGCACCGGCCAAGGTGATTCCATTTGCCCGTAAGCCAGGATGCGGCGCTCCTCAGGCGCGGCCCGAAACTGCCAGACCAGCTCACCGTCGGACAGGCCCACGCAATAAACGTGGCCATCGTGCGCGCCAAAGAGGCACAAGTCCTCAAGAACAGTGGGCGGCAGGTCAATGCGTCCTCCGGCGGTGAAAGTCCAGCGCCGTGCGCCGGTCTTGGCGTCCAGGGCCACCAGCAGGTGCTCGTCAGAGACCGCGGCCAGCACCAAGCCGCCCGCGGCCACCGGCGCGGTCAGCGGTCCCTTGACGAAAGGATTGTCCTGCCAATCGGAAGCGAGCAAGCTGTCGTGCGGAACCGCCGTTTGGAATTGCCAGAGCCGGGCCAGGTTCGCGGTGTTGACTGCCGCGGCAGTACTGCCGCTGCGGAGCGCATCATGCCGATACATTGGCCACTCCTCAGCCGCCCCGCCCTGCGCCCCGGCGGGCGTGGCCGGCGGGACGCCGGCGCTCCCATTGGCCGGCGGGACGCCGGCGCTCCCAGGAGCGCTGTGCCCGTAGGCAGGCCCTTTCTCAAGTCTGCCCGCGTCCTCTGCGGCCAACACTGGGAGCGCGGGCGTCCCGCCCGCCTCCGTCGCCGCGGCCAGCTTTGCCTTTGCGCCGCTGCCGGCTTGCCGGGCGGTGCTCCGGCCGCTTGGCCCGCTCAGCGCCATGTAGCCGCGCAGCAAGGGGAAGCACTCACACTGTAGCGGGTACGTGTACAACAGCCCGTTGGCGGGCACGAAAGGGTTATGGCACGCGCTGCGCGTCATGCGGGCGCGCGCCTGCTGCCCGCTCGCGAGATCAGTGAACTCGATCTCCGGCGCGATGAAGTAACGCTCAGTCGCCAGCGGCGCCGCACAGTGGCCGCCGCAGCTTTTCCATTCCAGCCGCAGCTTGCCGGACTGGGGGGAGAATGCGGCAATCTTGGATTTCTCGAGCTGGAGCCACAACGAGCCGCGCGCGAAGAAGGCCCGGGCTTCCTGGTAGTGTGTCATCCCCGGCTTGAAGTCCTTGGCCCACAGCCGTTCTCCATCGCTGCCCGAAAGCACCGCGATGCCGCACCCCGTACCGTCGTCCCGCCAGGTTGCGCGTTCCAGGGCCAGCACACCGTCCTGGTACGAACAACTGGAGGCCAGCGGCGCCTTGTCGTCGTAGACGCGCCAGCGTTCCTTGCCGGTGGCCAGTTCCAGGCAAGCCACGCCGCTGCCGGCGAGGCAAAAAACGCGGCCGTCGCCCGCAACGGCCCGCCGGACCTCCCCCGCATACTCCCAAAGCAGTGTGGCGTCCTTGCTGCTGTATGCGCGGAGGGAAGCCCTGTCCGAGACCAAGAGCACCCCGTCGGCCAGGAGAATCTCGCGCGGTTCCTCCACGGCGCCGTAGCGCTGCGCCTCTGCGCCCGTGGTGGTGTCCAAGGCGGCAAGGTTTCCGCCGCTGACGCAGAACAGGCGCTCTCCGCTGGCCACCGGAGCGACCTTGGATGTCCGGCTGACGACCACGCTGTTTTCCTTGAACCCGGGCGTCTTGATTTCCCGGCTCCATAGCAGCCGGCCATTGAACGCGTCACGGGCCGCAATGCTCTTGTCGAACACGTAGAAGTTGCGGCCCCCTGCGGTGACGAGCAGATGGTCGTAGTACCACTTCTTGCCGCCTTCATCCTCGGCCGGCCCGGCAACCCAACGGAGGCCCGTCGGCACGTTGACGGCGCGGTCCCCGGAAACCATGTTGCCGTCGGGCCCGTGGCGCCGGTGGGTCCACTCGTCAAAGTCCTTCGGCCAGGGCTTGCGCAACACCGTCCATTCGGGGCCGCGCCGGACCCAGGCCGTGCCTCTGGGCGCCAGGACGCGCAGAATCTCTTTGTCCGTGACACTCCCCGGCTGTTCCGCCACCACCACGTTCACCAGATTGTCTGCGTAGGGCAGGCATCCTGCCTGCCCGGACAGGCTGGAAGCCTGTCCTACATACGGCCAATGCTCGATGGACGCCTGTCCGTACAGTCCGCGCGCACTGAGCATTTGCCGGGCCTGCCGCACCAGCTTCTCGTCGCTCTCAAGCGCGTGCACCAGCAGATTGCCGCTCTGCGCCAGTTCCGCGGTCAACGTCCCAGCGCCGCAGCCGAGTTGCACGCAGACGCCTGCCGTCTTGGCTGCGCGGAGCTCCTCGAGCGGCCCTTGGGTTTCACCCGCGCCGGCGGCCGCGGCGAAGACGAGCAACACCAAGTGCCGCAAGTGTGCGCACTGCGGAAGGCCAGGGAAGGAGCGGGTTCTCTTAGTATGGAGCACCATTCACAGGTCCTCCTGCACAGGCAAGGTGCCCGGCGCGCTCGGCAATCCCTTCGGCCGCTTCTTTCCGGTCTGCGACTTCTTGATGTTTTCAGCGGGCGGGAGGTGTTCGGGCATGGTGCCGCCCAGTTCCTGGATCGTCTTGCGCACCTTGGCGCCGACTTCATAGTGCGTCCGGTTGGCCCGCTGTTTGCCGACGATCCGCTCGCGCCGAATCTTCTCTTCGGTCTGAGTGGTGCGGAAGAGATTGGCGGCCAGTTCCGTGCTGCCCATGTGGTCGAGAATCTGCTGGCCTTTCTTCAGCCCCTTGCGGCGGTGAATGTCATGTGCCGTCATACCGCCATACAGGCCCTTGTAGCCGTGGTTCTGGAAGATGGCGTAGTCCACAGGCTCAATGACGCCGGCTGTCTTAGCGGCCTCAGCCAAGCGCAGGTTGTGCGTCCGCATTTCGTCGCGCAACAGGAGCCGCCGTTCATCCTCCTGTGCTTGGTCTGCCGCCTCCTGCCGCCGCGTCTGGACGGCGAAGTAGGTCTGGCCCAAGGCCACGATCTCCTTCGAGGGATCAGCATTCTGGATAGCCAGGTAACAGGCATACCTCGAAAGCAAAACGGTCTTCACGGTGCGTTGCGCACCACTCCCGATGCCGACCATATCGGTGATGTCAACGAAATGGTCCTCTATCCTCTGGCCGCTGTTGAAACAGGCCAGGCGGGCCTTGCCCAGAACCTGCTCGAAGTTGCGGTAGTCGGTGTACCCGAGAACGCCCGCGAAATCGCGGCTGGACCAGTATTCGTTACCCGCGGGATTGGTGCGCCGGATGCGTTCAAAAGGTGACGTATGCTCCGGCCCAGCCGGCCGGTCAAGTTCGTTGCTCATGCTGCATTCCCCACAAAGGGCACAGGGTCAAAAGTCCACTGCGCACCGGAATCCGTAAATCGTGCACCGGAAACCAGGATTGTTCCTGAGGCGGTACGCAGCGCGGCAACCGTCCGGGTGATTACCCCAGCAACCGCCGCGCAACACACGGTCACCTCCCGATGCCGGGCCTTTCGGATCAACGGGCGGAGGATCAATAGAGTATTTGTCGCTGTAGTAGTCCTGCACCCACTGCCACACGTTGCCGTGCATGTCGTACAAGCCCCAGGCATTCGGCTTTTTCTGGCCACAGGCATTGATATGCAACCCGGAGTTCATGTTGGACCATGCCGCCTGCTCCAGGTCGGAATCCTTGTTGCCGCTGTTGAACCTTGTCGTTGTCCCCGCGCGGCAGGCATATTCCCACTGTGCTTCGGTGGGCAGGCAAACTTTTCGGCCCGTCTGTTGCGTGGCCCACTTGCAGAACTCCTGCGCATCGTTCCAGGTAATCGCGCACGCCGGGTAGTTGTCCTCTTGCGAGTAGCCAGGCGTCCGCCAGTTCACGCCCTTCCCGGCCAGCAGCCCGCCGTCTTTGCACGTCCAGGCTTCGCCCGCCTGCTCCGCTTCGGTCGTTTGTTTTGTGGCGTCGGCGAACGCCCGGAACTGCGCTACGGTCACATCGTACTTCCCCATGTAGAAGGGCTTCGTAATCGTCACCTTGTGCTGCGGACCCTCCCTGCCGTCCCCTTCCCGGCCTACCTCATTTTCCGGGCTGCCCATCAGGAACGTGCCTGCGGGGATGAGGAGCATCTCCACCTTGACGGCCCCGCCCAAGTCCAGCGCAATTTCCATCGGCGGGCCCGTCGCACTTCCCCGGACCAAAGCATCCAGCCACGCCGAGTGGGCGCCGTCGGCGGCCCCGCCGCGGCAGTCAACAAGAAGCTCAAGCTTGGAGACGCCGCTTACGTCCACTTTGCACTCTTCAGACTGCGATCTTCTCTGAAGTGGTTGTGATTTCCAGAGTTCCTTGCCATCGCCGACGGCGCGGAACGTGAGCGGCCTGCCCGTCAGGCCGTCCGGCCCCGCGCCGCCCGTATCACAGATCGCCGCCGTGGCCTGGAAGGAACGGTACCGTTTGTCGAGCATATAAGCCACATGCCCCGAACCATCGTGCGGCGGATGCAAAGCCAGACCATGCGGGTATGACTTGCCGTTGAGCTTGAGCTCCGGGCCTTCCTTGAAGCGCCCCTTGCCGAAGTCGAGGAGCCCCTGGCAGGTCTTCACCTCCAACTCGGGCAAGTCGGCCAGATACGTCGGCGGTGCGAGCTCTGCCAGGCGGTCCTCGATCCCCCCTTGCGCCCGCGCCAGCGCCAATGTGCCGGCATGGTCCTGCTTCGCTTTATCGAAGAGTGTCCTGGCGTCCTGCAACTCCTTGGCTTTGAGCACGTCGTCAATCTGCTTCAGTACGGCCAAGGCTTGCTGCTCGCGTTCGCACGCCTCCAGCCGTTCCCCGATATGGTTGACGATGTCGGCCGGAGCCCCTTTCTTGCGTGCGGCTTCCAGGCGTTTGCGCACGGTATCCGCGGTGAAGCCCTCAGCCCTGCACTGGAGAGCCAGCAACCCCGCAAACCCCAGATGGAGGTCTGTCTGGGCTTCCGGCGGCAAAGCAAGAGCGGCCAGTTCGCAGCGCGTCTGCGGGGCAAGGGCGTCAAGCGGCACTTTCTTGCCTGCGAACCCGCCGCCCAAGTCCATTTCGGTCTCAATGATTTCACCCGACACGCCCTTGACACGGTTCCTGCTGCCTTGCCCGACCTTATAAGGCGGCTTGCCGTCCGCGTAACGCAAGGTGAACGCACGCGAATCCTTGCCTAACAGCGCGGCGCCTGCTGCGTCCGCCTTATTCCAGTCCTCCATCATGTGCGCGCATTTCTTGTCCAGCTCCAGCGCCTGCCGCAGCGCCTCCAGCTTGGGGTCAGCCTTGGCCTGGTCCAGGCGCTTCTCAGCCTCCTGGACCTTGAATTGGCCTAACAAGCCATAGGCTTCCGCGAGCGCCGTCTCATAGGCAAGCGCCACATCCGCGCCGCTGGCCTTCTCGGCTGGAACAGCAGCCGGCTGAGGCTTCGTGGTGGGCGCCGGCGCTGCCGGCGGGGCTGGTTTCGGCTCGGCCTGCACGGTGGTGGCTGGCACTGTGGGCGTGACGGGTTTCTGCTCGGCCTTCTCGCCAATGGCTTCTGCTTTCTTCTTCGCCGCTGCGGTGGCCAAGCGGGCTTCGCGCAGTTGATCCTCAAGCATGCGCTTTTCCTTCTCGGCCTTGGCGGCCCGTTCCCTTTCCTCTTCCGCTTGCCGTTTTGCCTTTTCCGCTTGTTGCAGCGCTTCTTCCTTCTTGCTCTTCTCGCGCGCTTCCTGTTCGGCCCGCGCGCGCCTGTTGCTGTTGCTGACCAGCACGACAGCCACAACCACGGCCACCACGGCCAAAACAGCGGCTGCGGCCGCGACGCCTATGGCCTTGCTGCTCCAGCCGGGTTGGGCGCCGCCGGGTTGGGCCACAGCGCCGTCTGGCGCCGTCTTTCGCCGCCCAACCCGTTCAGGCCCCTGCTTGCCAACTGGCGTCACAGGCCCAGCCGCGCGGCGGGGAACTTGCGCGATCCCGGCAGGTTTCTTTGGCCGGGCCGCCCGCGCTACGGCCACGCTGGACTTGTGCTCAGCTATCGCCTGGCTGGACGGCATCTTGCCGTCTATCACCAGTTCCAGGTCGGCGAGCAGTTCCTTGCAGTCGCGGTAGCGGTCCGCGGGGGCCTTGGCCATCATCTTCTGGATGATCTGCACCACGCCGTCCGGGATTTCATCACAGATGTCCTGCGGATTGGGCAATTGCTCGTGGATGTGCTTCAGGATCATGGCCATCGGCGTGGCGGCCTGGAACGGCGTTTTGCCAGTGACCAGATGATAGAATGTCGCGCCCAGCGAGTAGATGTCCGTCCGCCGATCAACGTTCTTGTCCCCGTTGGCCTGTTCCGGGCTGATGTAGTGCGCCGTTCCCAGCACGACGCCGGTCTCCGTCTGGAACATGTGTTCCTCGCCGCCAACGGTCTTCGAGAGGCCCAGGTCCAGAATCTTCGCCACGCCCTCCGGCGTGAGGATAATGTTGCCCGGCTTGATGTCCCGGTGGATGATGCCGTGTTCGTGCGCGTGCTCGAGGCCCCGCGCCACTTGGCTCACGATCTCCAGGGCCTTGTCCCACGGCAGCGCGCCGCCGTGTTTGAGCGGCTTATCGAGCGGCTCGCCCTCGCAATACTCCATAGCGATGAAATGGAAACCCTGGTCTTCGCCCATAGTGTGGCCGCCGGCGATGTTCACGTGGTTGAGCACCCCGACGGCTTTCGCTTCGCGGCGGAAGCGGGTTAGAA
>JBEKKG010000044.1:0-16335 GCA_050010835.1 Planctomycetota bacterium | reverse complement strand
CAGCAATACAGGGATCTACGAATTCCTTGATGAACTTGCCGGTCTCGGTGTCCCACACGCTGACACGCTTGGGGAACCAGTCTTCCTCCATGACCCAAAGTTTGCCTTCGGAATCAACAGTCATTCCGTTCGGGTTGAGCATGCCGTCTGGCGTCCAGGGGCCAAGTTTCGCGCGGCCGCCTTTGCGGCCGATGGCTGTAGGTTCCTTGTCGTCGGGACCGTAAACTCTGACTTGGTCGTCTGGCTCGCGCGTGCTGACGTAGACAGTCCTGTACTCTCTGCCCAAGAAGGCGAGTTCCTTACCATCTGAGATAAATCGGCCGGTGGATTCATAGATCACCTGGCGGATGGCGAGGCTCTGCGCGGCGTTCAGCCCCGTTACGAAAGGCTTGACATGCCCCGTTTTCGGATCGAATACCAGCACATCCTTTTTATCAGAAATGACATAGACCGTCTCATTGGTTTCTTTCCGCAAATCGTTGGCGGCTTTCAGATGTCCTGGAGCTTTCACCTCAATCGTCTTGAGCAGCTTGGCCGTCTTGGCATCCACGACCATCACGCAGTTCTCACTCGTGAAGCTCATGTAGATCTTGTCGTTCTTCACATCCATGCCGTCCATGCGGTTCGGCTTGCCCTTGGGGTCCGGCCAGAGATTCTCGGGGTGAAGGTCCGGCGAATCCGTGCCGGGGAAGACGACATACGCGCCGTCCTTGGCAGACACACGATAGAGATAATTCGAGTTGTTCGGACCCCAGTTGACGGCATAAACCATACCGTTGTCCACAGCCACGAGTTCCGCGCCGCACATGCCTTGGCGTTTGTTTTTCCATCTCACGTTGCCTTGCAGGTCGCAGGCCACGAGCGCATAGCCGGCTTCCGCGCCGCTCCAGCCGAGGTACACGCTGTCCGCATCGGACGCGCAGGCCACGGGCAGGCCGTGATCGCCGCCCCAGTTTTCCTTGCCGCTCGGGCCGTCCCACGGCGCGCTGCCGGCGTTGCAGGCCCAGCCTTTCAGGCGCAGGCCGATGCCGGTGTGATAGAGTGCGTTCCAGACGTACTCACCTGGCTCAACAGGCTGCCCCGGCTGGTTCCAAGAAAGGTTGGTGAGGCCGTCCCATTTGACCTCGTGCTCGCCCTTAGACATGGGCGCGGCGTTCAGCAACTGGCGCACGACCGGGCCGCCGGCTTTCGAGATGTTCAGCGAGATGCAGCCGTCCACGGGCAGCGTGAACTTGATGCTCTTGAAGCCAGGCAACTCCTGCTGCTTCACCAACCCGCTCCAATCGGCGACGGGAGCGCCTTTTTCGAGCTTGACCGGGAACTCCCGGCCGTCCGCCAGGCGCACGGGCTGGGGCGCGACGTTGCCCTTGGCTTCCAGTGTCGCCGTGCCCCAGGTCTGGCTGGCCATGAACGTGAAGACGCGGTCGGGGGTGACGCCGGGCTTGAAGATGTCCTTGACCGTCAGGCGTCCCTTCGCGGGCGTAGTGAAGTTCGGCTCAACGGTGACAGTGAACTTGTCACCGGCTTTCAGCGCCTGGCCGTCCTTGGTCAGCAACTTCCACGGGAGCGCGAGTTCCTGGATGTAGCCCTTGCCGTCGGCATCCTTGGTGAAAGCCTGCTGCGCGCCGTGAGTGGCCTTGGCGTCCTTGATCGTGCCGCCCTTGAAATCTTTGCCCAGTTCGACGAACACAATGTCCTTGCCGTCGCGGCCCTGCCAGCAAGTCATGTGCGTGCCGAGTTCGTTGGGCGTGCCCGGTGCGGTGATGAAGCGGATTTGCAGGCAGTCACCCTGAAAACCGTAGTCGCCGGCAGTCTGGCCGGGGTTGTTGAGCG
The DNA here is from genome assembly GCA_050010835.1 of Planctomycetota bacterium. Lineage (GTDB taxonomy): Bacteria > Planctomycetota > SZUA-567 > H5-PLA8 > H5-PLA8 > JAPLOD01. The sequence goes on along the minus strand of JBEKKG010000044.1, from coordinate 14,502 downwards.
GCGTGTCGTCCAGGAAGTGGGCCAAGACGTAAAGGTTGTCCGCATCGTACATCAGGTGCAGCCAGACGGCAAAGTTGGCGCGCTGCTCTTCGACATTGTCGCAGGCAAAGACGCCGCCGCTAAGGTCCCAGTCGTCGCTCTTGCCATCCACAACCACCTTGCCCGGCGCGGGCAAAGCGCGGATGCCCAGGTTTTCAGTCGGGGTGGAGGCCAGGCAAGGTCCAGCCAGAAGCAGGCAGGCAAAGCAGAACAGAATGGCGGTGACGATGAACTTCATCTTTCGGACCTCCTCGTTAAACGGCAATCTGCACGCGCATTAAGATTAGAACCAGAAAGTCTTTGAGCAACAAGAGAAGTGGCTAAGCCCTCTCAGACTCACCGAATTATAACCAACACCAAGCTGCGCGACTCGTTGTGGTTGTGGAACCGGGGCAGGCCCAGCTTACTGGCCACAGCAAGGAGGTGCAGCATAAGTGACTGCGCGCGTCGGCAACCGCTCCTGGACAGGCCACGCCTGGAGCAGGGCCGGCGTTCACAAGGGAATCCCCACATAGGTTCTGGAGGAATTTCCTGCACTCATCAAGTGCCCCGTGCGTGCTGCCCCAGGAGACACAAAATCATGCAGCAATGGTCCGGCACTTGCCGTCTACTACAAGGGGGTGTTGTCAGTACAGAGGGGGGCGTGGAGGCACCTCTGGTGCAGGATCGCAAGGAAAAGGAAGCCAAGGAGAAGACGAGAGAGAAGTAAGGTACGCACTATTCGTTGTGGCGGCAGGCAGCGTCCGGGGTGGTATCCGGAATCCGGAAAAGGGGGGGGGATGGATTCGCAAGCCGTGACGACTGAACCTTGTGTGGCTGGCCATACAGCCAACGACGGCGGGGACTGCCAGAAGATGAGCCTCACCGAGTTGTGCGACCACATCGAGGCCACGCACCACCGGTATATCCGCGATGAAATGCCCAACCTGAGCAATCAGGTGCAAGAGGTGGCGGCGATACATGCCTTCAAGCATTTGGAGTTGCTGAAAGTGAGCCGCCTTTTCGAGGGCCTGCGCGCCGATATGGAAACCCACCTGACGAGAGAAGAAGGGGTTCTCTTTCCTATCTGCCGCAAGCTGGAAGTGGTTGACTGCCGGCTAACACCTTTTCGCGGTTCGGTGGCCAACCCGATCCAACACATGGAGAAGGTCCACGAGAAAGCCGGTCTGGCGGTACACACCATCCGCATTCTGACCGCCAACTACCAGCCGCCGAACGGCAATGATTCGTACCGGGCGATGCTCGAAAGCCTCAGAAAGTTCGATGACGACCTGCAGGAGCACCTCCGCAAGGAGAAAGACATCCTTTTCCCCGGAGCCCTGGCGCGGGAAAAACAGTTGGGCCTTTAGGCATTGGGCATTAGGCTTTAGGCATTAGGCATTAGGCTTTAGGCGTCCGGCTTGGTGGGCGCGTGGTGAGGAGGCAAAGCCCAATTCCTCAACCCTAATGCCTAATGCCTAACGCCTAAAGCCTAATGCCTAGTCTGTGATCTCGGCCTTGCCGCCTTGGGGCATGAAGTCGTAGAGTTCTTCAGCGTCGTTGTTGAGCATGCGCACGCAGCCCTTGCTTTCGCGTCCCGGAACGGACTCGGGCTTGGTCGTGCCGTGAATGCCCAACCCCTCCGCGCGCGGCGTGCCGTCAGTAGTGGCCAGCGCCATCCAGCGGGACCCTAGAATGTTGGCAGGGTCGCCAAAAGGAATGCGTTTCCCTTCGCAGTACCAGTCCGGGTTGGTGACTTTCCGTTCCACCGTGTAGAGGCCCGGCGGCGTGGCGCCATCCGGTCCCACCGCCACCGCGTAACGGCGAATGAAAACGCCGTCAATGTAGAGCGTGCCGTGCAAGCGCGCGCGGTTGACCCTGTAGAGCACGGGGCCTGGCAGGACTTTCAGCGTCTCTCCCAAGCGGACTACCAGCTTGTCGTTAAGCTGGTTGAGGCGTTTGAGCTGGCCTTGGTTGACCTTGTACTTGCGGGCTATCTTCTCGACGCTGTCTCCCGGCTCAACTTTGTGGAAAACCGCCGCGGGCGCGCCGCAAGGCGAGCGGGGATCGAGCACGACCTTGTTGGTCAGTTCCGTCAGGCGCGCAAGACACTGCGTCTGCTCCTTCTCTTCCAGAGAGCCGCTGTCCAGAGCCTGCTGGTACAGCAGGCGCGCCTTCTCCAGCGCGGCCGGGTCGCTCGCAGCGCCCGCTTCAATGCGCCGCGCCTCGGCCAGCGCCGTCATGGCGCCGCCGCCGGAGACCGCGCCGCCGCCGGGTTGTTCGCCCAGCACGATGGGCGGGAGGACGATAAGCTCAGGCTCCGGCACTGCGGCAGTCGTGTTTCCATTCACGGCCGGCGTGGCAACGGGCCGCGGTTCTTCCGCGGATGCTTCCGCGGAGGCCGGGGCGGGTTGCGCCGCCGCCGCCGCCTTGCCGCTCCCATTGTGGCGCAGCAGCACGACCGCGGCCACAACCGCCGTGAGCAGTGTCAGAGCGGCCAAAGCGTACAGGCGATAGCTGGCACGAGGGTAAACGATGTTCCCGCTGAGAATCTCCGCGGCTTTCTGGTCGTCCTTCCAAGAGCCCATTAGTCTGCCCTCCGGTTGGAGCGTGTGGGGATTCCGGGGACACGATCCCGATTTCCCAACAGCCGTGGATTCCGGGGACACGATCCCGATTTCCAAACAGCCGGAAATCGGGCCATGTCCCCGGAATCCGCCAATGTTCCACTTAGATAAATCGGCAATTATCGGACGAGCCTGAAAGCAAAAAACGTCACTTCGGGAACCCTGCGGGGGATTCCGGGGACACGATCCCGATTTCCAAACAGCCGGAAAGCGGGTCATGTCCCCGGAATCCCTCACTTCGCGGGCGGACTGTCGCCCATGCGCACGCCATCGTCCGCGATCAGCTTGCGCGTGTTCTTGTCCCAGCGCCGGGTGCGGACTTTGAGCCGGTGGTCTTTGCCGTGGCAATCGGTGCAGCCAGCGGCGGCGGAGGTCCCCACTAGCGGCGGGGCGTGCTGAGGCAGCAGGTGGCAGTTGAAGCAGAGCGTGTCTATGATCTCCTTGGCATAGATGACGTCCGGGGGTGTCAGTCCATTCTCGTCGGAGCTATGCCGGATGGAATCGCCGTGACACTGCATGCAGCCTATGCCCGCCTGCTGGTGGCGGCGCGCAAAAAACTCCTCCTGATAGTTCGCATGGCACACGAAGCAGTAGGAATTGTCCGCCGCGGCTGTAGTGTTGCACAAGCGCGCATAAGCGGAGAGGCTGGCGGGGCGCTCGGCGCGGACAGGCGCGCTGCCGCCCTCCGCTGGCCCAAGCCAGAGGGCTGCGGGCACGCAGAGCAGCACGCCGGCCAGAAGAAGGCCCGCCCAGAACTTGCCGTGCATGGGTGCTCTCACACGAGGCGGTGCGCTCTCAACCACCTGTATTCCTCGGGCAGGCCCGCCCACATCTCGTCGCAGGCAAGCTGGAGGTGCTGCGCCTCCGCCTCGGTCAGCCCCGGCCCTTCCTTGACGGCTTTGACCATGTTATCCACTTGGGCGGCGCTGATCAGTCCGGGGATCGGCGCGGTGATGGCCGGGTTGGCCAGGATACAGCGGATGGCCAGGCGCGCCCGCTTGCTGTCCTCCTCGGCATGAGGGCTGTTCGGCGAACCGTCGCCTTTGAAGAGCGAGTTGCTGGCAAAAGGCTTGATGCCGAAAACGCCCACGTCCTGCTGCTGCACCGCGTCGAACAAACTCTCTTTCGGCAGGACGGTGCTGCCGGCCGTGTAGGGCGTCAGGATTACTTCAAGCTGCTGCGGGAATTTTTCGATGAGCGCCTTCAGCCAATTGCGGTCGTGAGAGGAACAGCCGGTGCAGCGCGCTTTGCCCTGTTTCTTGGCCTGCTCCATAGCTTTGACGGCTTCCTCTATTTCCGCCTGGGTGTGCAGGCTGCCGCGCTCCAGCATGGTGATGCGCCACAGGTCCACGTACTCCAGGCCGCTTTCCTTCAGGCCCTGGTTGAGGCCCTCCATGAGTTTGTCCGCTTTGCGCCATTCGGGCAGCCGCATCTCGCGGTCAGACCAGGAGTAACCGAAGAACACCTGCTCCCGCTTGCCCTTGAGGGCCTTTGCGTAGGCGAGAATCTCCTGGGCCATGCAGGCGTCAACGTAGTTGATGCCCGCTTCCAGGCAGCGGCTGGCCACTTCGGCACGGTTCTTATCGAAGTCGTCTTTGTTCTGGAGGACCTTGTCAATACGTTTCCAGTGCCCGCCGAGGCAAACCGCGGACACCCACAGGCCGGTTTTGCCGAGCCGGCGGTAGAGCATGTCGGGATTGTAGCTGCGGGTCTTCTTGGTCTCCTCAGTTTGCTTGGCCTTGGCAGCAGCCTTCTCGTCCTTCTCGTCGGCGCCGGCAGTGGCGGCGAGGCCGGCGGCCGCGGCTGCCATAGTGCCATCGCGCAGGAACTCACGCCGTGTAAGCATCTCTGCCATAGGACTGCTCCTAATGCCCGAGGCGCGCGCGTTAGCAAGCGGTAATACCGCTCCCTCACGGTCGCGGCTCGGAAACGGTGCACGACTACGCCCGGAGCCGGCAATTGAAAGACCGTGCTCAAGCCTCAAGCCCCAAGCCTACTTGACCGCTTGCTTGTTTTCGGGCTTAGGCCAGGTGGCGGCCATGTCTGCAGCGACAGCCACGGCTTCTTCTGCCAAAAGGTCCTTCTCGTCCTTCTTATCGTCGCTCAGTTGGGGCGCCTCATCCGGTTTGCGCTGCATTGCTTCCAGCTTTTCAGCCGCCAGCTTGTTCTTGCGCTTCATGGCTTTGACGAAATCCCGGAGCTCCGGGTTGGCCGCGACGCGCTGCTTCGATTTTTCCTGAAGCAGGGCGAGGTTCTGGTTCTTCCATTCGGTCCAGTGGCGCACGTCCGGGTCCTCGTGGTTGAGTTTTCCCGGTATCTGGGCCCAGGGGATGGAGTTCTCGGAGGCCTCTTCCAGCAATTCCTTGATAAGCTCCCAGCCCGGGATCGTCACATCCGGCTCCACGCCCTTGCGTTGCACGGACGCGCCGTCCGGCAGGAAGTACTGATGCGTGGTGATCTTGACCTCGCCGGGCAGGTTCCAGGTCGAGAGCGGGATGACGCGCTGCACGGTGCCTTTGCCAAAGGTCTGAGTGGAGGAGACCACCACGGCGCGGCCGTAGTCCTTGAGCGCGCCGGCGACAATCTCCGAGGCGCTGGCGGAGAACTGGTTGACCAGGATCACGAGCGGCCCGCCATAGACGATGCCGGCGTCGGGGTCATTCTTCCACACGGCCACCTTGCTGCGCCCATCGCGCTCGCCCACGATGGGGCCCGAGGTAATGAACAAGCCCGCCAGGGTGACAGCTTCATCGAGGTAGCCGCCGTGGTTGTCGCGCAGGTCCAGGACCAGCCCGGCCAGCGGCTGCTCTTTCCCCAAAGCGAGGATGCGGTCACGCAGGTCTTCGGTCACCCCGTTGGTATGGACGCCGCCTTCGTCGTCATGGCGGTAGAACGTCTCCACTTTGACCACCGCCACCGGGCCTGCCGGCGACTCGAACTTCTTGCCTTTCACGCGCATGTCGCCCAGGTTGATGGTGTCCCGAACGAGGGTGATGGTCTCGGTCTTCTTGGTTTCGCGCTTGAGGACCTGGAGCTTGACCTCGGTGCCTTTCTTGCCCTTGATGCGCCGCACGATCTTGTTGATGGTCAGGCCGGCCAGCACGTAGTCGTCCACGCTGACAATCTGGTCGCCGCGGGCCAGCCTCCCCGAGAGCTCCGAAGGCCCGCCCTTGATGATGTCCTCGACAAAGGCCCCCAAGGGCACAGGCCGGATCTGCACGCCGATGCCGGCAAAACTCGGCTCCAGCCGCGACGTGAATTCCTCGTCCTCTTCCACGTCCATGTAAGCCGTGTGGGGGTCCATAGCCTGCATGAAACTCTTCAAAAACAGCTTCGGGACCTCGTCCTCGACGTTCACGTTGAGCCAGCGCTTGCGTTCTTCGCGCACCGTGTGCAGGGCCTGTTTCAGCGCGTCGTTGTCGCTCATGTACGTGCGATTCACCCTGAAGTAGTAGGCCGCCAGCTTGAGCAGCCGCGTTTCGCGCTCCGCGTGCGTCAGGGGCCGTTCGTTGCCTTTGAGGCTCTCATCCATTTCGTCGTCATCGGCTGCTGCGGCTGCGGCGTCCTTCTGCACGGCCTTGTCGAGAATGGGGTCCTTGTCGGGCGTCCCGGCGGCAGCGGTCTTGGGCTTTTCCTTGCTCAGCGCCTTGATCTCTTCGGCGCGGTTCTCCAGGCCGTCGAAGAAGGCTGCGTCGCGGGCAACCTGGGTGTTCAAGAAGTTGCTGAGCAGCGTGGTGAAATGCGCGAAATCGCCGGCGCTGGCTTTGAGGGCCAGGGACTTCAGCTCGTCCTCGCTCAACTCGCTGAGCGCCTCGGCCTCAGCTTTCAGAAAGAAGCTCTTGGAGGGGTCCAGTTGGTTGACGTACTCCTTGAGCACCCGCTTCATGAACGCGCTGTTCATCTCGTGCTCTTGCAGGTGCCACTTGAAGAACTGCGGGACGAGGTTCTTGATGTACTCCGGTGTAAGCTTCTCCACCGCGCGCGCGGAGACGGAAGGGAAGCAGACCAGCAGCGCAAAGCTGAGGACCAACAGGTAGACTCTTCGCCGTACGGCGCCCGCGTGGTGGCCGCTGAGAACAGCCCGCCCACCGTGTGATGTGTCATGCATCTTGGACAACCCTTTCATTGCCGCTTCTGACGCCTCTGGTCCCCGCCGCTCCACGCCGTCTTTACTCTACCACCTGCGCGCTGAAATGCCACTCCAAGACAAAAGACGCGACAAAGTTGATTTCTTCGCAAAGAACTGCTTTTGTGTTCCCTCTCCCCTTGCGGGAGGGGGTAGAGGGCGGGCTTTTTACGAATGAGTCAAAGTCCAGAATTCTTAAGACCAGGAGTTCTGGTACTACGGCTTCTCGTCCAGCACTTCACGCACTTTGCGCGCGAGCACACCGAGGCCAATGGGTTTCTGCAGGAAGTGCGCGCTGGGCTCCACCCGGCTCTGCTGGTTGAGCCTGGGGTCCATGTAGCCTGAAGCGAAGATGACCTTGATGTCCGGGCGCAACTGGCGGAGCCGCGCGGCCAAGTCCGGGCCGTCCATCCCAGGCATCACGACATCGGTAACGACCAGATCAACCCTTCCCTTGGCCTGCTCGTAGGCCAATAACGCCTCTGTCCCGTCGCAGGCCCCGAGCACTTTGTACCCCAGGGAGCGCAGCATCTCGCAGGCGATAACGCGGACATCCTCTTCGTCTTCCACCAACAGGAGTGTTTCATTGCCCCCGGGCACTGGCAGCCGAGTTTGGTTCGAGGGCCATGCGTCCGCGTCCTCCGCCTGCGGCAGATAGACCTTGAATGACGCGCCCTTGCCGAGCTCACTGTGGACTTCGATGTGGCCGCCGCTTTGCCTGACGATGCCATTGGCGGAGGCCAGCCCCAAGCCCGTGCCCTTTCCCACTTCCTTGGTGGTGAAGAATGGCTCGAAAAGATGGGCCTTGACATTCTCATCTATTCCGCAGCCCGTATCTGTAACCGCAAGCATCACATAAGGGCCCGGCTTGGCGCCAGGGTGGCTGCTGCAATACGCCTCATCAATGACGGTGTTGGCCGTCTCAACGGTCAAGCTGCCCCCTCTGGGCATCGCGTCGCGCGCGTTGACGATAAGATTCACAAGCACTTGGCCGATCTGCGCGGGATCAGCCTTGGTGCGCTTCAGCGCCGGGTCGAGGACCGTCTTCAAAGAGATGTTTTCATGGATCAGCGTCTCCACCAGCTTGTTGGTGTCATCCACGATCTCGTTAAGGCTCAACATCTTGGGTTGCAACATTTGGCGGCGGCTGAAAGCCAGAATCTGCGTGGTGAGCTTGGAGAGCCGGTCGCCTGTTTTCAGAATCGTTTCGACCGGCCCGCGCAGTTCGCCATCCGGGGGCAGGTTCTGGAGCATCAGTTCGGCCTGGCCACTGATGACAAACAACATATTGTTGAATTCGTGCGCCACGCCCCCGGCCAGTTGGCCGATAGCTTCCATCTTCTGGGCCTGAAGGAGCTGCTCTTGCGCCTTGCGTTGTGCCTCTTCGGCCCGCCTGAGTTCCGTAATGTCGCTCCCGTAAACGTTCAAGTATCCCGAGGACGGGAATGGCGCCCACGCAAGCCAGAACACGCGGCCTTCGCATTCGATTTCAGTGTCCAGTTTCTGGCCGGTCCTCAACGCCTCAGCCAAGGTTTCGTACAATTCCTCCGGCACACACTCCCCGACTTGACAATCCCATTTGCGCAGCAGCGGCCCCGCGGGCTTGTTGGCAAAAGCTACCTCCGAGTTCAGGGTTATGCGCAAGATGGGATTCGGGCTCTCCGTTGGGAACGAGGCCAACAGCCGGATCTGCTCTTGTGCCTTTCTAAGCTCGGTAACATCAAAGACCGTTGAGCGCGTCATGATGAACTGCCCCGCTGCGTCCCTCACCACCGACGCGTTGAGCAGGGCGGGCAGGATTGTGCCGTCTTTGCGCACGAACTCAGTCTCAACGTCCTTGGCCCAGCCTTGTTCTTTCATGCGCGCGAAATTGGCCTCAAAACTCTCATGCCTGCCAGGCGCAATCAACTCCCAGATCTTCTTCTTGCCGACCATCTCCTCACGCGTGTACCCCAGCCAGCGCAGTCCGGTATCGTTGATGCGCAGGAAGACCCCTTCCGCATCCACGGAGTGGTACCCGCAGGGAGAGTTGTTATACAAGTCGTTGATCTCATCCGCATGCTTGCGCAACTGTTCTTGCGCCAGCTTGCGCTCGGCCAATTCCTGATCAAGTCTTGCGGCGGTCTGCGTCAACTCCGCGGTTCGCTCAGCCACCTTAGCCTCAAGTCCCTGTTGGCTCCGCTTGATGACATAGGCCAGTGCGGCAAAGGCGCTGATGCTGACTATGGAAACCCCACAGTTAAACAGCACCGGGGCGAGCGGCAGGTCCTGTTCGCTGAAAATGGCGGCCAATACGGTCAGCAGAGAAACGATCGCCGCCAGCACGATGGGCGCACGGCGCTGCGGCAGCCAGAGCGATAACGTCAACGGCAGGATATAGAGCGCAGTCACCACGTAAACCGTCGGAGTCGAGACGTCCAGTACGAACACTCCGGCCATGGTCACCACGATCAACCACAGCACGGTACTTCGTTTGGCTTCTGTTTTGTGGCCCATAGGATCCTCGGTACTCTTCCTTGCGGCGGGAAAGGCCCCCAATCTGCGGCCGCCAATCAGCCATGCAGGCACAGCAGGAAAATATTGCGCCCTGAACAGGTTTCATTATTCCCACAAAACCTGCCGCGCCCGCCATTTACCCTGGCAGTACTAAACCACACTGGCTGCGAAGCGTGCCAGCGCCGCTCGACAAAATCCACATCAACTCTTCTCGTCCAGCACCTCCCGAACTTTCCGTCCGAGCACGCCGAGGTTGATGGGTTTCTGGAGGAAGTGCATACCGGGACCCACCTCGCCCCAGACGCGGAGCCTGGGGTCTGTGAATCCCGAGGTGAAGATGACCTTGATGCCCGGGCGCAACTCGTGGAGCCGCTTGACCAGTTCCGGGCCGCTCATCTCGGGCATAACGACATCAACGATGACCAGTTGCGGATGGCCCTGCTGCTGCTCGAAAGCCGCCAGCACCTCAGGGCCGCTGCTGGCTTCGACGACGTTGTACCCAAGGCCCCGCAGCATCTGGCACGTGACAATGCGGACCACGTCGTCGTCATCCACTATCAGGACCGTCTCGGTGCCCCCGGGCGACGCCAGCCTGGCGCGAATGGTCTGCCCTTTGGCCTCGCCTTCAGCCTGCGGGAGGTAAATCCGGACCGTTGTGCCCTTGCCGGCGGCGCTGTTGACTTCGATGTACCCGCCGCTCTGTTTGACGATGCCGTAGACCGCGGCCAGCCCCAGTCCCGCGCTCGTGCCCGCGTCCTTGGTCGTGAAGAACGGCTGGAAAAGATGGGCTTTCACTTTGTCGTCCATGCCGCAACCCGTGTCGTTCACCGCCAGCATGACGTAGCGGCCGGGTTTGGCCCCGGGATGGGCGCCACAGAACCGCTCATCGAGTTCCACGTTGGCCGTCAGGATATGGAGCTTGCCCCCGTGCGGCATGGCGTCCCTGGCGTTGAAAACGAGTTCTAGCAGCGCGTTTCCGAACTGCACGGGATCAACGTTGACAGGCTTCAGGGCCGGGTCGAGCTGCGTGGTCGCAGCGATCTGCTGGGGGACCAGCGTCTGAAGCGTCTTGTGGGCGTCATTGACGATGTCGTTGAGGCTTGTGGTCCTGGCCCGGAGAATCTGGCGGCGGCTGTAAGCCAGCACCTGGCGGCTGAGCCTGGCCAGGCGGTTGCCGGTCTTGAGGATCTCCTCGGCCGCGCCGCGCGGCTGGCTGTCCGGAGGCAGGTTCTTAAGCGCCAGTTCGGCCTGGCTGTTGATCACGAACAACATGTTGTTGAATTCGCGCGCCAGGTCGGCGGCCAGTTGCCCGGTAGCTTCCATCTTCTGGGCCTTGAGCAACTGCTCCTGTGTCAGCCGCAGCGCCTCCTCAGCCCGTTTGCGCTCGGTAATGTCAAAGACCGTCGCGCGGTACATCAGGAACTTCCCGGCCGCATCCGTGGTCGCGGCGGCATTGAGCAACACGGGCAGGGGCGCGCCGTTCCGGCGCGCCATCTGGAGTTCCACGTCCCGGATCGAACCGCGCTCTTTCAACTGCGCGAAACAGGCGTGAAAATCCCTTTGGCTGGCCGGCGCCAGCAGCTCGCTGAACTTCTTCCGGTCTACTCCATCCTCGCGCGCGTAACCCAGCCACTTCAGCGCCGTGTCATTGACCCGCATCAGCGTGCCCTGCGCGTCCAGCGAGAGGTACCCGCACGGAGAATTATTGTACAGGTCGTGGGTTTCCTCAGCATATCTGCACAGTTCGTCCTGCGCCTTCTTGCGCTCGGTGATGTCGCCCAGCATGTAGGCGCAGCGCGGCCGTCCGGTCGCTCCTCTTCCCAGGGAGCAGATGGTCCCGGACAGCCACCGGCCGCCGGCGGCGGTGTTATGCACATACTCAAAGCGCACCGGCTCGTTGCCGCGCCTGCTCTCCTCACAGCGCTCGCTCCAAAGCCGGATCAACTCCGGGGGTGTGCCCAATTCAGTCGCGGGCTTGTTCCGCATAGACTCCGGCGTTTGTCCGAAAAGTGCAGCCGCGGGGGCGTTGGCGGAGATGTGCACAATGTCGCTCCCTTCCAGCTCAATGACGCCCCGCATGTGTCCGGGGCTGTCGAAGAAGCTCTTCAAGGTTGAGGCGCTCTCTTTCAAGGCCTCCTGTATCCGCTTGCGCTCGGTGATGTCCTGCACGGTCCCGGTCAGGCGCACGGGCTGGCCCTGCTCGTCCTGGGCGGTGCGGCTGCGCATGGCGATCCAGCGCACCGTGCCGTCGGGCCACAGGGCGCGGAATTCGATGTCGCACGGCGCGTTCTCCTGGAGCGCGCGGTCCAGGGCCTCCTGCGCTTCCTGGCGGTCCTCGGGATGGATGGCATTCAGGAACGCTGCGTGGCTCATCTCCGTGCCCTCGGCCAGGCCGAGCAGTGACGCGCAGCGCTCCGACCACGTGCGCTTGCGCTTCACCGTGTCCCAGTCCCAGATGCCCAGGTCCGCCACTGCAATCGCCAGGTGCAACTCCTCCTTCGTCCGCTCCAGCGCGGCCACCGCGGCCGTCATGGGCTGGATCAGCCCGAAGAAGAGCGCCGGCATAAGCAGAATGGACAGCAGCACGCATTGAAAAATCGTCTGCTGCGCCGGAGATGGGAGAACCAGCAGGGGCGCCAGCTTCGCAGCCAAAAAGCCCCCCAGAAAGATTGCGGCCGCCGTGGTGACGAGCAGCCGGAGGCTGCCTATCTTGTTCGTGACCGGCTCATGGTTTGTCATGTTTTCCCCCCTCAACTGGGCAGCGGCTCACAGCACGCCTTTTGTCGAAGGCACACCGGTGACCCGGCAGTCAAGTTCCACTGCCTGGCGCAGCGCCCGGGCCAAGGCTTTGAACGTGGCCTCGAGGATGTGGTGGCAATTGCGGCCCGCCCGGATCTCCACGTGCAGTGTGCTCCCGCTGGCGTTCGCCAAAGCCCCCAGAAAGTCTTCCACCAATTCCACGTCGAAGGTGCCGACCTTGCCCTTGCCCAGGCGCGCGCCCCCCCTGATGGCGCAGTGCGCGCGGCCGCACAGGTCAATCGTGACTTGAGCCAGGGCCTCGTCCAGCGGCACGCTGGCGAACCCGAAGCGGCGAATCCCCGCCTTGTCGCCGAGGGCCTGGGCCAGCGCCGCCCCCAGCGCCAGGCCCGCATCTTCCACCGTGTGGTGGTCATCCACCTGGGTGTCCCCGCGGCAGGACAAGCTCAGGTCCAGCGCGCCGTGCTTGGCCAGCGTGCTCAACATGTGATCGAAGAACCCCACGCCCGAGGCAATCCGGCTCTCCCCGCTGCCGTCCAGGTTCAGCGCAATCTCGATGCGGGTCTCTTTGGTCTCGCGCCGCAAAACTACCTTGCGCGGTCCTTTCCCCTCTCCCCCGTGGGGAGAGGGCGGGTTGAGGGGTTCTTTTGCTTGGCGCTTAACCACGAGCCAGGTACTCCTTTAATGCCGCCAGCAGTGCGTCCACCTCGGCATCCGTGCCGATGGAGATGCGCAAGCCGTTGTCCAAGAGCCTCGCCGCAAAGTAGCGGACCAGAATGCCGCGTTCCTTGAGAAACCTGTACGCGCCCGCGGCGGTGGCCGCGTCCCGCAGGCGCGCGAAGATGAAGTTCGACTGGCTCGGCAGCACCTCCAGCCCCAGTGCGGCCAACTCGCGGCCCAGCCTGGCGCGCGTCGCCCGCACCTTGCGGATGTTGCCCGCCGTCCACTCCGGGTCGCGCAATGCCGCCGCGCCGGCCACAATTGCCAGCCGGTCCAGATTGTAGCTGTCTTTCACCTTCCACAATTCGGACACAAGGCGCGCGCTGCCGAACAACAGTCCCAGCCGCATCCCAGCCAGGCTATGGCTCTTGGAGAACGTGCGCAGCACTACCACGTTCTCAAGTTCCTTTGCCAGGGCCAGGGAGTGGCTGTCGGCAAACGGGATGTAGGCCTCATCAATCGCCAGCACGCCGGCGCCCAGGCTGCGGGCCAATTCGCGCAGTTGCGCCGCCGCATAGACGGTGCCCGAAGGCGAGTTCGGCGACGCCACAAACACCAGTTGCGCGCCGCAGCCAAAGAGCTGCCGCGGCAGGTTGAAATCGCGGTCAAAGTCGCAAGTCATGATCCGCGCCGCTTGCGCGTGGGCCAGCGTTTCATAGAGCACATAGGTGGGGTAGGGGTAAGCGAGCGCCGCGCCTTCGCCCACGAACGCGCGGCAGAGCATGGCCAGCAGCTCATCCGAGCCGTTGCCGTGCAGAATCTGCTCGACAGGGAAGCCGTACGCCTCCGCCGCCGCCTGCCGCAGCAGCGCCGCTTTCGGGTCGGAGTATAGTCGCAGCCGCTCGCCGCCGTTGGCCAGTTCCGCTTGAATCGCCTCGGCGACCCGCGGGCTGGGCGGATAGGGGTTCTCGTTGGTATTCAGCTTGATGACCCTGGCCCCTGCCGCGGGCTGTTCGCCGGGCACATAGGGGGCCATAGCTGCAATGTTGGGCCTGACGTTCAACATGATGGTTTGCCATTCCGAGCCGCGAGGTGTGGGGCGAGCCGGCGGCTCGCCCTACCCGCCTTCTGCTAACGCGCGCTCGGCCGTTCATTCACACCCGCAGAAGCGCAAATCCAAGTCCCTGGCCGCCCGGGTTTCGTCCACCCGTCCCACCGGCGCAGTGTGCGGCGCGTTGAGCACGAGCTCCGGCGTGGCCAGCGCCTCCTCAGCGATCTTCTCCATGGCCTCACAGAAGGCGTCCAAGGTGGCCTTGCTCTCGCTTTCCGTAGGCTCGATCATCATAGCTTCTTTGACCACCAGAGGGAAGTAGATTGTGGGCGGGTGGTAGCCATAATCAATCAAGCGCTTGGCGATATGCAAGGTGCGCACGCCCTTGGCCAACATGGCTTCCGTGGGCTGCAAGACGAACTCATGCATGCAGGGCGCCCGCATCGGGCGGCGGTAGGTGGTTTCCAGGCGTTTCAAGACATAGGCGGCGTTGAGCACGGCGTGCCGGCCCACTTCAGGCAGGCCGTTGCGCCCGCAACTGCGCAGGTAGGCGTAGGCGCGCACGAGCGTGCCCACGTTGCCCTGGAACGAACCCACGCGGCCGATGCTCCGCGGCCGGTCATGTGAGAGCTCATATTTTTCCCCCGCGCGCTTCACGAACGGCACAGGCAGGAAAGGTCGCAGGTGTTCTTTGACGCCCACCGGCCCTGCGCCGGGACCTCCGCCGCCGTGAGGCGTGGAGAAGGTCTTGTGCAGATTGAGGTGCA
>JBEKKG010000043.1:0-16580 GCA_050010835.1 Planctomycetota bacterium | reverse complement strand
AAGATCCTTCCCCTTCTTCAGAACGGAGAAGCCCGCGGAGAAATCCTGGCCGAGCCGATGTTCGAGATTGTCTGGGCGTTTTCCTTGCCCGGCCAGTGGACGGGCAACAGGTCGTGGCCAAGATTGACCAGACCAGCCCCGAACCAATCCGGCTTGGAGGCGTGGGCCAGGTCGTGGCCGACCAAATCGAAAAACGGACCGGCATCGAAACCCGTGCCACGGTGCTTGGACACGTGCAGCGGGGCGGGACGCCCGTGCCCACCGACCGCATTCTGGCTACAGAGTTTGGGCATGGCGCTCTCAATCTTCTAATGTCTGGGGCCATCGGTCGGCTGGTGGTCCTGCGCAATGGACGAATTTCGGACATCAACCTGACGGATGTCGAAGGCAAACAACGCCTGGTTCCTGCCGACCATTTCCTTGTTCAGGCCGCCCGAGATTTGGATACATGCTTTGGCACGTAGCCTGGCCTCCGGGCTTCGTCGTCAATTCCTTTCCATGTAGCTGGCCAATCGGCCTTCCTTGATGAAGGTGTAGCGGCCCAACAACCTAAGACACCGCCAGGATAATGTCTTCCGCGCCTGATTTCTCGTTTTTCGCAGCCCGCCCTGGCAAGAGACGGCAGCGGGCACGGAGTATCTCGGCGTGAGAATGACGTTACGGCGGCAGGTTATCAAAGAGCGACGGGCAGTTCACGCAGCCTTTTCGGCGGCGCGGACGATCTGGATGTCGAAGACAGGCAGGTGCAGGTTGCCGGCCTGGCTGAGACGCCGCAGACGGAACTCGGGCTGGACCCGATTGCGCATGGAATCGGCTCGGCTTGCGACGTGCGACACCAAACCAAGCCTCGTCAGGGGTGCGGCCGTTGAGGGCTTGACGGATTGCTTCACGGTGTACACTATGGAGATCCCTTAGCCTCCTGCTGGTTGGGAGGCTTTTACTCTTTAGGGCACGAAAACTTAAGCAAAAAAGAGCATCCTGTTCTTCCGAGAAACGCCATCGAGGGGATGCCAGGTTGATTGGGAGTGTTTTATTTCAGTTAGGAGCGGCGGGCGCCTCGCCCGGCGTACCACGGGCGAAGGCGCCCGTGGCTCCTTCGCAGGCTAACTGAGATGAAACACTCCCAGGTTGATTCAGGGAGACAAGAACCGCTTGACTGGCCCCGTAGCGTGCTGTCAAATGCCCGGGCGTGTGGTGGATCTCCGGAATCCCAAGGTTCGCTTGCAGATCGAATCCCGGGTGGTGCAGGAGAAGAGCGTGCGTCTGCGACTCCCCTATCCAAACGCCAGACAGATCGTCATGGCCATCCCGATGGTTGCCTGGGCTCTGGCCGGCTCGCCCTTGGCTGCGGTCGAGGAAAAGGCACTCTTCTCCTGCGACTTCAGCAGCAAGACCGCGGGCGGGGACGCCCGCGCCACCCTTGCCAAAGAATGGAATCTAGTCGGCGGCAAGTGGGAACTGGACAACGGCTGTCTCAAGCAGACCGATCCCAGACCCGCGGACCCAACCAAAGCGCTTATCGTGGCCGGGGACAGAGAGGATGTCTCCAACGAGGCCGTGTTCTCCGCCAAACTGCGGCTGGACTCGTGGAAAGATGGCGAGTGGGCACGGGCCGGGATCAGTGTCTGCTCGGACCCCGTGACGGCCCACGGTTTCAACCTGGTGTTCCATAGGGGCAGGCTGGAGTTCGTGCACGACTATGTTGCCTGGGGACCCGGTGTTGCGTTCCCCTGTAGAACCGGCGTCTGGTACTGGATGAAGCTGTGCAAGGAAGCTGGGGAGCTCAAGGGCAAGGCGTGGTTGGATGGCGATGCGGAACCCGCAGACTGGATGGTGGTGTGGAAAAGGAGCGCTGAGGACGTCACGGGATATCCCGCTCTGGTGGGCGGAGCCGGCGGGCCTGGCGACGATGTTTGTACGGTGTCGTTTGCCCGTTGTCAGATGTTCCTTGGCGCAGGCCTGTACCGCTACTACACGAAGAAGTCCACGTGGCCGGAGACAATGGCCGCCAGCCGGGAAGCTCTGGCCCGTAATGAAGCGGCAACCGCAGGCGTGGACACCCGCGCCGCTCTACGCGACCGGCTCTGGAGATGGCTCCGGCGCGACTTCTCTGATCCCGCATCGCTGCGGCAAATGGCGGCAGAGCAGCAGGACAATATCTGGACCCAGGATTGGCCCTTCGCAGCCGTGAACGTGCTGGCCGAGCGCTATGCCCACGCCACTCGGGCCGGGTTAGCGGCGCAGGCCCGCGAACTGGCGAAGAACGTCAAGGACTTTGCAGGCCTCGAACCGGTCCGCCGCGCCTATCATCATTCACGGAATATCGAAGACGCATTGGCGCGCTGGAAAGATTCGGACCTGCAGGCTCTGCGACTGGCCATCGCCGACTTGATGCACACCTATGGCTCCGGCTACGCCAAGGGGCCGGAGTACCTCCAGCGCACACAAGAGTTGCTGAAGACCGTCAGCGAGGCGCGGCCACAGGGCAGCGCAGCCGCCAGCCTTGAACGATTCTTCTCAGCCGTGCAGCAGTTCGAGGTGCTGCGCGCGGAGGCGCTGCTGGCCAACCCGCTTTTGGACTTCGACCGGCTGCTGCTGGTGAAGCGGAAGGACGCGCGGGAACTCAAGCCGCGGCCCCCTCTGCGCATGCCGTTTCCGAACGATGAAATCGGGCATCTGAACGGCTTGCCGGTCAACTTCCAAGGCACGGGCGTGTTGCGGCAAATCCCCTTCGACAACGAGATCGCCGTGTTGTCGCCCGTGCGGCCGGAGGGGCGGCTTACGACGTTGTTCAGGCCGCAGGCTCCAGTGTTTGTCGGCGACATGAATCTGCACTTCGACGCCGGCCGGCTGCTGTTCTCTTCCCTCGGCAGCCACAACCGCTTTCAGATTTTCGAGATCGGCGTGGACGGCAACAACCTGCGCCAGGTAACCCGTGGGGATGAAGACGACGTGGATAACTACGACTCGTGCTATCTCCCCGGCGGCCGCATCATCTTCGGCTCGTCGTCGTGTTTCCAATCCGTGCCGTGTGAGCGGCGGCTTGACGAAGTGTCTACGCTGCACGTGATGAACAGCGATGGCTCGGACGTACGGCGCCTGTGCTTCGATCAAGACCACAATTTCTACCCCACGATGATGAGCGACGGGCGCGTCCTTTACACGCGCTGGGAGTACACCGACATCGCGCACGCATTCAGCGCGCGGCTCTTCACCCTCAACCCCGACGGCACCGAGCAACGGGCCTACTACGCCAGCAGCGGCTACTGGCCGAATCGCATCTTCTATGCCAAGCCCATTCCCGCGCACCCCACGAAGTTCGTGGGCGTGATCTCCGGCCATCATGGAACTGCGCGGGCGGGAGAGCTGGTGTTGTTTGACGTCGCCAAGGGCCGGTGCCAGGCGGAAGGGGTCGTGCAGCGCATCCCGGGTTGGGGCCGGAAAGTCGAAGCGGTCATGGTGGACGGACTGGCAGACGGTTCCTGGCCGAAGTTCCTCCATCCGTATCCGCTGAGCGACAAATATTTCCTCGTGTCTTGCCGGCCGACCAGGGAGTCGCGCTGGGGCATTTACCTGGTTGACGTGTTCGATAATATGGTTTTGCTCCACGAGGAAGAAGGCTGTGTGTTGCTTGAACCCGTGCCTGTGCGGAAGACGCCGTGTCCCCCGATGATTCCCGAACGGGTCAACCTGGCCTCCCAGGAAGCTACGGTGTATCTTGCGGACGTCTATGCCGGCGCAGGTCTCAAGGGCGTTCCGCGCGGCACGGTCAAGAAGCTGCGAGTCTTCAGCTACCACTTCAACTATTACGGCACCTCGGGCATTGAGGACTACGTTGGCATGGACGGGCCCTGGGACGTGCGGCGGGTCCTGGGCACCGTGCCCGTGGCGGAGGACGGCTCCGCCTACTTCGTGGTCCCGGCGAACACGCCGCTGGCGGTGCAGCCGTTGGACGCCGAGGGGAAGGCGCTGCAGTTGATGCGAAGCTGGTTTACAGCCATGCCAGGCGAGGTGGTCGCCTGTGTCGGATGCCACGAGCACACGAACAGCACGCCGCTGGGCCGCCGCACCAGCGGGCTGGCCGGCGCACCGTCGCGAATCACACCGTGGTACGGCCTCGTGCGCGGCTTCAGTTGGGACCGCGAAGTGCAGCCGGTGCTGGACAAGTATTGCGTGGGCTGCCACAACGGCCAGCCGCAGGCCGATGGCAAGCGTCCCCTCGATCTTCGCCGTGCCGAGCCCAGACCCCTGCCGCTATCGGATGCCCCCTTCCCGCCGTCATTCTATGCGTTGCGCCGGTTCGTGCGCAGTCCCGGTCTGGAAGGCGACCCGCGAGTGCTCCCGGTAGCCGACTACCACGCCGACACCAACCCCTTGGTGCAGATGCTCCGCAAGGGCCACCAGAACGTCCGCCTCGACGAAGAAGCCTGGGATCGTCTGGTTACCTGGATTGACATGAACGCTCCAGCCTATGGTACGTGGCTGGAGATCCCCAGTGCGCGCGGCAATGCGACGGCACGCCAATGCCACGCGCGCCGGATCGAGTCTCGACGACGCTACGGCGGGCCTGACGAAGACCCCGAAGCAGTTCCCGAGTTGGCGCGGGAACCCGTTACTCCCGTGCTGCCGCCGCCCGAGCAACCACGGCTCCAGACCATCCGGGTGGCGGGTTGGCCTTTCGATGCGGCTGAGGCCAAGCGCCGCCAAGCCAGCGCCGGGGCCACGACCCAGATGGAGGTCGAGTTAGCAGCAGGGGTCAAGATGCAGTTGGCGCTGATCCCGGCGGGAGAATTCGTCATGGGCGACCCGGCAGGGTATCCCGATGAAAGACCTTTGTGCAGGGCGAAGGTCGAGCGGCCGTTTTGGATGGGGAAGGTCGAAGTGGACAATGAGCAATACGCCTGCTTCGACCCGGAGCATGAGAGTGGCGACCAGGGCAAGCTGTGGCTGAGGTGGAGCCGGGGCGATTTCCAACTCTTGAACCAGCCCCGCCAGCCCGTCTGCCGCGTCTCTTGGGAGGAGGCCAACGCATTCTGTCGCTGGCTCTCGCAGAGGACTGGCAAGAAGTTCGCCCTGCCAACGGAAGCACAGTGGGAGTGGGCCTGCCGCGCGGGTACGGACTCGGCCCTCAACTTCGGCCCGCTGGGAACGAACTCCGCCGCCTTCGCGAACCTGGCCGACATCTCTCTTCTCAGGCTCTGTCAGGGCATGGAGAAGGTCAAACCGTTCTTGGCGATAGACTCCGTTGACGACAAGAACACGGTCTCTGGTGCGGTCGGATCGTACCAACCCAACCCTTGGGGTCTGCACGACATGCACGGGAATGTTGCCGAATGGACCAGCAGCGCTTACCTGCCGTATCCCTTTCGCGGCGACGACCCACGGCATGCCGATCCCCGCACCCGCAAGACTGTGCGCGGCGGCTCTTGGTATGACCGCGCCGACTTGGCGCGGTCGGGCTGTCGCACGAGCTACTGGCCGTGGCAGCGGGTCTTCGATGTCGGCTTCCGCGTGGTGCGCGAAGCCGAATAGACAGAGCACAGGCTCCCGAAGCGCCGGGCCAACGCGCCCTGCGATAAACGGCGCAACTGGTTTGCCATAGCGTGCTTGATGCGATGGCGCAGAAATTGGAAGAGGCCGTGGGAGCATGGCAGGAAGGAAGCAGCAGAGGATGTGGGTTGATTCCTTCCAGAGAAATGCAGGAACTGACAAGGAGACAAGAGTGAACTGCAGGCTCGCAATCGCCGCCACAACAGTTGTTCTGTTCTGTGGAGCGTGCCGGCTCGCCGCCAGCGAGGCGGAATGGCCGCAGTTCCGTGGGCCGACGGCTGACGGCATCGCCCCCAACGCTGACCCGCCGGCCGAGTGGAGCGAGACCAAGAACATTGCCTGGAAAGCAGCGCTGCCCTGGCACGGAAGGTCATCGCCGGTTCTGCAGGGCGACCACATCTGGCTGACCACGTGCGTCGAGCAGAACCTGAAGCGGACCAGGATTGGGCCGGACGACATGCAGGTGGCGCCGCACGTCACGTTCGGCGCGGCCTGCCTGAGCGCAACCGACGGCCAGGCTGTCTGGCAGACGACGCTCGCCGAAGTTGACAACCCGGCGCCCGTGCACGCGCTGAACAGTTGGGCGACGCCGACGCCGGTACTCGAAGCGGGCAGACTCTACTGCGACTTCGGCACATTCGGCACGGCGTGTGTGAACGCGGCGGACGGCAAGATCGTGTGGCAGCAGAAGGTGCCGTTGGATCACCAGGTGGGGCCGGGCAGTTCTCCGCTGGTGTGCGGGAACGCGCTGGTGCTCGTGCGCGACGGCCGCGATGCCCAGTACGTGGCGGCGCTCGATAAGGCCACCGGCCAGCAGATGTGGAAAACGAACCGTCCGCCGCTCACGGGAGCGAACGACACGCGGAAGTCGTTCTCATCGCCCATACAGATTGCCAGCGGCGGCGCGGCGCAACTGCTCGCGGTCGGCGCGAAGTGGGCCGTGTCTTACGATCCGGCGTCGGGCAAGGAACTGTGGCGGGCGAAGCATGAAGGCTGGTCCATCGGCGCCTGTCCCGTCTTTGGCAACGGCATCGTGTACTTCAGTACGGGCTGCATCAAACCGCAGCTTGTGGCTGTCCGCGCGGATGGGCAGGGCGACGTAACCGCGACGCACACCGTCTGGAAGTCGTTGCACGGCGTGCCGGTGATGTCGTCGCCGATTCTGCTGGGCGAGGAAATCTACTGGGTTTCCGACTCCGGTGAGCTGAGCTGTTCCAGCGCGAAGACAGGCGGCCAGATCTGGCAGCAGAAGCTGAACGGCAGCTTCCTCGCCTCTCCGACATACGCGGGCGGCAAGCTGTACGTCTTCAGCCAGGACGGCCTGTCCACAGTGTTCAAGCCCGGCAAACAGTTCGAGAAGATTGCGGAGAATACGCTGTCCGGGCCGTTGGTGGCAACGCCCGCGTTCGTCGGCAAGGCTATCTTCGTGCGGACCGATAGCCAATTCTACCGCATTCAGCAAACTGTGAAATGAAAGAGGTCCGCATGAGAATTGGGAAATCGGCGGACACAATACTGATTTATTCTTCAAAGGTATCCGTTCAGTCCCTCATGGCCCTTCCCGTCCACAGGGGTAGTGGATGGGAAGAATGGGAAAGATGGGAAAAATGATGATGAGTCCTCCCATTGTTCCCATCATTCCCATATTTCCCATTCTCTGCCCCTCGCCCCTCACAACTGTATTGGAAACTAAGGGACGGACTACTCGTTATTGCAGGCGAAGCCGATGGTGGATTCAATGAGTAGTCCGTCCCTCGTATACTCCTTCGTCTGCGCCCATCAAGGCCACGGCAGGCCAGAGCAAGGGCCAGAGAACGGCGGCGGCGCTCCCGAGAAAGAGCATCCCTGCGAATGAGACGCTTCGAGGACTCATGCTGAATGCGATTCTGTGGGCTTGAGTCCCTTCCTGCAAGCTGCTTTGCCGCCGGCCGAGCCAGGTCCATCATCCAGGATTTGCAGTTCATAATTGCTTGAGCGGCTTTATGCTGGCGTTCTGACGAGCACATTCCTCGGAGGTGACATCATGGCTGCATCGTGGTACGAGACGTCCCGCCGCAAGCTATTCTTCGATTTCCACAGCGCCGGCGCCGCGGCCGGGCTGGCCGCGGCCTTCGATGCCGAGCGTTGGGCGCAGCGGGTGCAGCAGGCCAACGCACAGGCCGTTTCGGTCTTCACCAAGTGCGGCTTCGGCTATTCCTTTTACCAGAAGGGCCGCATCCGCTACCAGCATCCGCACCTGCCCAAGGGGCTGGACATGCTGGAGGAGCAGGTCAGGGCTCTGCACAAGCGCGGGCTGCGCGCCATTGGCTACTACCACACCTTCAACAGTGAGCCGCTCGCCCGCGAGCACCCCGACTGGATCGAGCGCGACGCTGAGGACAAGCCGCGCGGCATCAGCATCTGTTTGCTCAGTCCGCTCGCCACGCAGTGGATGCTGCCGCACATCGAGGAGATTGTCACGAACTACGGCGTGGACTCCATGTTCTTCGACGGCACGTACGCGCACAGCCCGTGTTTCTGCGGGGCGTGCCGGAAACGGTTCGCCGAAGCAAGCGGCGGCCTGCCCATACCGAGCGATAAGCAGGACCCCACGTGGGCGCGCTTCGTCGCGTGGAAGCTGCAGGCGTTCAAAGAACTGCGGCAGGCGATCTGCGACACCATTCACCGCCGGCGGCCAGACATCGTGGTGTCCTTTAACTGGGTGTATGCGCCGCGCATGCCCGAGACCGTGCCGGACGGCATAGGCGCGCTGGTAGCTGACATTCCCCCCGAAGACCAGGTCTTCAACGGGAGTTACTTCAGCGCGCATTGGGCCATGCTGAACAGGCCCTTCGATATCATGAACTCCGCGTTCCTCCAGTGGTGGGGCGACTGGGGCTGCAAGCCCGCCGTAGCCATGCAGCAGGAAGTGGCCACGGCCATCGCGCATGGCGGCCTGACCTGGATCGGCTACCAGATGCGCCAGGACTTCGACGTCGCGCCGGCAGTCATGATGGAACTCGGGAAGACGCTGGCCTTCGTGCGCCGGCGCGAGCCGGTGCTGGCAGGCGCGGTGCCTGTTCCGAACGTGGCCGTGCTGCACTCCACCAGCAGCAATCTCGCCGGCGGCGAGGCCGCATTCCACCTGGATGAAGCGACTGCGCGCGGCGCGCACAGACTGCTCACCGAGAGCATGATTCCGCACCACTTCCTGAACGAGAAGGCCTTGCTGGAGCGGTTGTCCGAGTTCCGCGCCGTCATCCTGCCTGAGCAGCGTTATCTGCCACCGGACCTGCTGGCAGCGCTTCCCGGCTGGGTGCAGGCCGGCGGCGTGCTGGTGGCCACTGCGCTGACCGGCACACTGGACGGCCAGTACCGCGATTCCGGCCGCTTCGCGTTGCAGGATCTCCTGGGCGTATGCCGGGAAGGCGTGTATGCGCAGCCGCATGCATACATCGAGGCCACCGATCCCAGGCTCAAGGCGGGCACGCTGGACATGCCGCATCTGGCGGAGGCGAAATTCGTGCTGGCGCGGCCCGTCGTTGCCGGCGTGCGCAGCCTCGCCAGATTGCGCGCCATCTACCTGCGCAGCGACGGCAAGTTCCTGTTGCGCTGGTCGCCGGTGGGCGAGGACAGCGGTTACCCGGCGATCACCTTGCGCCGGGTGGGGAAGGGCTGGGCCGCGTACCTGGCCGGCGAGGTCTTCCGCGCTTACCAGGCGAAGAACCAGTGGAACCTGAAGCACATTGTCGCCAACCTGTTGCGCCTGACCATGCCCGAGCCGCTCGTGGCCGTGGAGGCCCCCGCATGGCTTGAAGTCATCGTGATGTGCCAGCGCATCGCAGGCGCGCGCGGCAGCCGGGAGCGGTTGCTGGTCCACCTCGTCAACCAGCATGGCAACCATCCGGTGGACGGGAACTACCGGTGCGTGGAGCAGATCCAGCCAGTCCAGAACGTAAAAGTTCATGTGCGCTGCCCAGAGCGTCCGGCGCGCGTCACACTGGAACCGGGCGGCGCGCGGCCAACGTGGAGATTCGCCAAGGGCGTCGTGACTGTGAACGTGCCCGAGGTGGCCATCCATCGGGTCGTCGCTCTGCACGCGCACGCGGGGCGCGCAGACCGGCACCCCCACGAGAAGGGCCGTCGGGGGCAGTGAGAAGGGCGGCGCGGGAGAACGGCGGAAGCAGTTGAGTCTCGGGAAGTCGGCTTTGGGGTGATGTTCGATCATGAAAAACATAGAACGCCGAGAGAGCCCTCGCAACGCAATTCGATGCCGCTCAACGACGACGGAGTTTTTCGGGGGGACCCCGATGTATTCAGGCGCGGGAGCGGCCGTGATTCTGTTGGCTCTGTTGTCCTTCGCCTCGCGCGCCTTTGCCGGCGACGCCGGCAGTGGCTTGTCTCCGGACGGGAGCTGGAAGTTCGCCCTGGACCCGGAGGAGAAAGGCGAGGCCGGCCAATGGTTCGGCGCCGCATTCGACGATACCGGCTGGCAGAGCATCAAGGTCCCCGGGGCCTGGAAGGATCAGGGTAAGAACTACGCCGGCGTTGCCTGGTATCGAACGCGCGTTCGCGTTCCCGCCGAATGGAAGGGGAAGCACGTCGTCCTCTGCCTGCCGAGCGCCGACAACTCCGACGAGACCTATTGGAACGGAGTCAAAGTTGGTGGCATGGAGAAGGCCCCAACGACCGCACGCTCCTATGGTGTCAAGGACGAGCTGGTCCGCTTCGGCGAGGAGAACGTAATCGCCGTCAAAGTCACGGGCACCGGCGGAAAGGGCGGCTGGACTGCCGGGCAGGCGCGTCTGCTCGCGCTCGACAAGGGGTACAAACCGGAAGACCCGAACACGTCGTGGATAGACATGAACGGCTGGTGGCGCTACCAGATCGTTCAGGGCGCGCCCTGGGGAACCAAGGGAGAGGCGAACGGTTGGGAGAAACCTGGCTTCGACGACTCGGCCTGGGGCGCGCTCCAAGCCGGCGTGCCTTGGGAGAAGCAGATCAACACCGTCGGTGCTTTCCACATGGGGGTGGTCTGGTATCGCCAGGCAGTCTTCGTTCCGAAGGAATGGGCGGGAGCGCCGGGCCTGCGGCTGTCCGCCGGCTTTCCGGACGACGCGGCGGAAGTGTACTGGGATGGCGAGAGCCTCGGGGTGGCCGCGTACGGCCATAGCGCCTCGTTTCCGTTGCCGCAGGAAAAGGTGAAGTTCGGCGATTGGAATTCCGTGGCCGTGCGCATCTGGAACTGGTACATGGGGGGCGGTTTGGCCGCCTCGCAATTCGGTGCGTTGAATTTTGGCATCAAGCGTTTCGCGCCCTTCCGTCCCGAGCCGGCCGCGGCGGCTCCCCAGCCCCCGCTCTCGCTGAATATCACCGAAAAGAGCAGGATTTCCCGGTGGGGCCTTAGCATGTTCGATACGGGCACGAACAACCGCTTGAAATGGGAAGCCAGGCCAGGTGCGTGCGAGGGCCAGGACGCCATTGCGATAATCTGTGCCAACCCCAGGGGCATGGCGGAGTTTCTACAGGCGCCTCTGCTTGCGCCAGGCCAGGACGGGGCAGCCTGGCAGGCCCGCAAGTATGACTATATTGCCTTCCGCTGCAAGACGGAGAATACCGAGGGAGACATGGCCATCCATCTGCACTCCGGAGGATGGAAGTGGGGGAATTGGGGCGAAGGCTGGGGTGCGGGTTTCTATGTGAAGCCGGGGGACTGGCAGGAAGTAATAATCCCCTTTTCCCAATTTGCAGGGATGAGCGACACCAATAGCGTCAAGGCGATCTCGATCGGGCAAGGCGGCAACTGCCTCCAGCGCCCAGGGGAGATGCTCTTCGCGGATTTCCGGGTTGGTTCCTTTCAATACGCGCCGGCCATGCGTGCCATCAGTCTCGAGGGTCTCTGGCGCTGCATGCCTGATGTTTTCCTGGATGCCAAGGATCCCAAGTGGGAGGAGAAGGCCCGCGGTCTGAAAGAAGGCTGGGAAAAGCCGGACTTCGATGATTCGCAGTGGGAGTGCATCGAGGTGGGAATTGACTGGAAAACCCAGGGAAAGACCTTTGAGAATCTCGACGGCGTCGGATGGTATCGGCAGAAGGTTTTTGTCCCGAACGAATGGAAAGGCTTCCCGGTGGTCTTCCACACGGGTTCTGCGGACGACGCCGGAATTCTCTACCTGAATGGCGCAGAGGTCAAAAAGACGGGTTTCTTTGGCGATCCGCTCCTCTACGAAGCCAAGCCGGAAGAAGTGCGGTACGGAGCTTACAATACGCTTGCCGTCCGCGTGTTCAATGGCGGCATGGGCGGCGGCCTGACTTTTCCAGGTTACAAGGTTTATCCCAATGCGTGCGCAATTGCCGTGCGGCCTGCGGGCACAGGGCCGGAAGCGGAGAAATTGGCCGTTGCTTACGACATGGGAGAGCGTCCGGGACAAGCGCTCGAACTGGTCTTTCGTTTGCCCGCCTGCGCTATCGGAGACGGCCCAGCCTCACTCTCCTTTGATCTCGTGGACTATTTCCACCGCCACATTCGCCGCGGGGAAGAACCGCTCAAGCCGGGCCGCGATGGCATCGGCCGCGCGGTGCTCAAGCTTAGTCCCGAGGAACAGCGTCTGCTCTACTACTCCGAGCGAATTGATTTCAGCGCCATGCTGAAGGACGCCCAGGGGCACCCGGTGTCCGTCTTCAGCGGACACGCCATACAGTTCAAGTATGACGCACGCGACGCGAAGCGGCTGCCTCCAATGCCGGAGAAGTATGAAGACACCCCCTACGGCAAGCTCAAGCTGGTGGATGAGATAGACTGTGCGCTCGATCCGGCACAGGATGAGCATCCCTACAAGGAAGGGGGCATAAGCGAAAGCTGGTTTGGAACCAAGGCCTACTGTGCCTGGATCAAGGGCGTGAGCGTCCAGGAACTCAACGGCCGAAAATACCGCCAGACGGACAACAACGAATGGTTCATGTACCGGGTGGGCAGAGAGATCAAGCCTCACACTCCTTACCTCGTCCGTGTCGAGTACCCCGAGGACAAACACCGTTTCTGCCAGATGAACATAGACTCCGGCGCGAACTATCAGGGCGGCGGCTTCATGACCGGCGACAAGTTTGACGCCAAGGCTTATCCCCTCTCGGGGAATTTCGAGTGGTACGACCAGCTCGTCTTCCCCGACGGCTCGGACTACGGCTGGAGAGGCTCGAGGTCTAACAAGAGCAACAACGGTTTCTGGATCAGCTTCTTCGACAGGGGCAGGGTCTACTGTTCCGGCTGGGACACCGGCGCGGCCGCAAGCAGGATCAAGCTCTACGAAATCGGTGACAGTGATAAACTGAGCCCGAAAATCACATTTCCCGAGAACGCCCCGCAGAGAACCCTTATGGCCGACTGGGAAAGAGAGCCCGAATGGAACGCCGAGGACGCGCTCCGGCACGCGAAGTTCAAAGGCCTCAATGCCCTGGCGCCCGTAATCCACAAGTGGCACTTTGGCGCCTACTGGGAGACCAAGCTCGGCTACAACAAGCACACCGACAAGGAGCGTGCCATCTACAAGCAGTACCTCGACGCCGCCGAGAAACATAGCGTCGGACTTGTCGTCCGCGTCGAATACGGCGGCTCCAATGATCTTCCCCAAGAGGCGCGGTGCATCGGTCCCGACGGCGGCCCCGCCAGGACGGGACGCTACTCCAATTGGGGCGCAGACCTCCTGCACCCGGAAACCTGGAAGGACTTCGAGAGGTTGATTACTGAGCTTATCGGCCAGTACGCGGGCCAGTACAAGCAGCTCAAGGGACTGCTTTGGCGTCTGCGTTGCGACCGCATGCAAATAAGCTATAGCAAATTCGACGTCGAATTCTTCTGCAAGGAGAACGGGCTCGCCTTGCCGAACGGCGACGCTAAGGCCCTGGCCAAATGGGCGTCTTCCGGGGACACCGGCAAGAAGTATGAGCAGTGGTGGCAGAAGAAGCGTATCGAGTTCCTCGTGAGAATCAGCGAGAAGCTCAAGTCCTGCCGCCCCGACCTCAAGTTCTACTACTACCAGTGGGAGGCGGATGGCTGGGGCCTTGGCGGAGTGCCCATGGACTACACTCTCCTCTACGACTGGCAGACGAGCTGGCAGATGGCGAAGCGGGAGAGCGATTATCGCGCCAAGGTCAAGCCGGAAGACTACCTCAAGATGCTGCCCTCCAACCCGATCATGCGTGCCCCGATGGATCTCTGGCACGGCGTCAAGGGGGTCAATTTCCTGGCCCCCGTCCATTGGAATTACCTTGCCGACAATGAGCCGTATATCAACTACTGGCGCACCGGCGAGGGCTTGGCCATCTGTAATATGTTCACGTATTATGAAGGCCTGCGCAACGTTCAGGGTGACATATACGAGACCAGCGAGCTGACCCCCGGGGGGCCTGCTTTCGGAATGGCCGAGGAGGTGCTCGCCTGTTTCCATGGCGACCCGGACGTGCTCACCTGCACCACCTACACCTACGGCCGCGGCTTTATCAATACACACCGCCGTTTCGCCCAGGCCTTCCTGGCGCTGCCGGCGATCCCCGGCAAGGTCGTCGCCGACGCGGTGGCTCCCGCTGATTCCGAGGTCAAAGTACGCCGCTATGACACCGCCAACGGTGTGTACCTGGGCATCGCCCACAAGGGGACGAAAGCCAAGACGTTCACGGTGTCGCTCCCGGGCGAGTGGAAAGATGGAGTGACAGTGGCCGACCTGGTCACGAATGCGCCGGTGAAGTGCAAAGTGAGCGACGGCCGCCTCACGTTTGAGATCGCGCCGGGTCCGATGGAGTTGAACAGTTTTCTCGTGAAGTGAGCTTGCGGAGCGAGATGTCCCTGGAACTCCCAAGCACGGCTTACCGGGCTCGGATGTCGTAGCAGAAAAGCGTCTCGTGATAGCGGAGGTGCAGCCGGCCGTCGAGAATGACCGGATGCGTCCAGGCGTCGCTCGTGATTTCGGGCACCAGGCGAAAGCGGCCGGCATATTCGAAGGCTGTGGGCGTGGGCTTGAGCAGGGCCATCTCGCCTTGCTGGCTCAGGCAATAGAGGCGGTCATCGGCATAAAGCACCGACCCCATGGCCAGGTCTTTGAGCTGGCAGCGCACTGCGCCCGTGCGGGCGTCAAGGGCCGCCCATTGCTTTTCCCGCCTGTACCCTGAGCCATACAGCACGCCGTCCTTGCAGACCAAGCCGCCGTGGCACGTGTCTAGCGGCGCGGCCCATAACTTCTCGATGCTGATGGCTCGGCCCTCGGTGTGAATGCGGTACAACCCGCCGCCAACGGTTTCCGGCGCAGTGCAGAACACCGCGTCGCCTGCGAGCACCGGCGTGGCGGCAATTACCTGATACCGCGTGGGCACGGGCCGCGTCCAAAGCAGTTGGCCGGTATCCGCATCCACGCCGAAGAAGTGGCGAAGCGAACAACCCACAATGTGCCGTCTGCCGCCCAAGGCGAACAAAATGGGTGAAGAGTAGCTGGCGTTATCGAACTCGCCCGCCGGCTCCGGCAACCGTTCCTGTGCGGGATCGTCCAACTTGCCCAGCCGCAGCGCTTCAGTGGTCCACACCGTGGCGCCCGTCAGCTTGTCCAGCGCCGCCATGAGCGCCTTGGCGCCGCCTGGAGTCACAATGACTCTCTCGCCATCCACGAGAAGATTCTCACTGAGACCCCAGGTGAGAGCCTTGCCGCCAAAACGCTCCAGCACATCCACGGCCCAGAGTTCCGCGCCGGTGGCCGCGTCCAGACACGCCACGCGGCCATGCGCGTTCATCAGATAGAGGCGTCCGGCGCTGAAAGTGCAACTGGCCCGCGCGCCCGGATAAGGCCCCTTCCAGGAGCGTCCATTTTTCGCTTGCCACACGCGCTTGCCCTGGAGGTCCAAGGCAAAAATGTGCAAGTCCTCCCCGAGATCGCCGGTCAGGTACATACGGCCGCCGGTGAGGATGGGCGCGCAGTAGCCGCGTCCGAGGCCGGGGCTTTTCCAGAGCAGTTCGGGGCCGGCCGGGGGCCACTGCTGGAGCAGCCCGGTTTCGTCGCAGAGGCCATCGCGGCGCGGCCCGCGCCACTGCGGCCAGCCTGGTTCGGGCGAAGGTATGAGGCCCTTGGCCGGAGTTGTGGGCCGCGCTTCGCCGGCACGGGCAGCGAGTATTGCAGTCAGGTTGCACAAAACCACCGCGAGGCCATAACGGAGGCAACCGGCAAGCAAGGGCTTCTTTCCGCGGCTAATTGCTGCTGCCATGAAAAGCAACGTAGCGAGGGGAAAGTGGGCGTCAATTGTGAATGCTGCACGGCGGCGAGGATGGAGCTTCGGGGACGCGACCGAAACCTTCTTGACCCTTGCGGCTTGCCACGCCGTGCGTAACGTTGGTTGGGCCGCAGGGTTTCAGGGACGCCCAGGGGTAGTTCTGGGGACACCCACGTATCTATTTGACAAACCAGGACCGGAGTCTCAGGGACAGCGACGCAACTAGCCGGGGTAGCCGAATAGCTATGTCACTGTTCCGGCAACTCAGCGCGCCTCATGCCGGCAAGTCCAGGTGCTTTCTTGCCAGCGCACGGACGAGCCTTGCCGTAGCCAAGGACTCCTTGGCAGCCGCCTTGTCGGCGACCTCGCCGGGATAGCGACAGATCACGGCATCCTCGGAGAGATTGGCTAGAGAGGGACGCAACGCCTCCCACGCCGCATTCCGGATGGGCAGCATGTTCAACAGGCACCTCAGGTCGTGCGTCTTAGGGAAGGCGATGCCTTCCTCCACCAGAAGCGCTTTCAGGTATTTCTCCGCGCACTGCTGCGCGTGGAAGCAGGCGTGATCGTATTTCGGACTTTTGCGCCTGCGGAAAACGACCAGGCCTGTGTCCCAGTCATCCTCAGCCTTGCTAACCCACTCAGCGGTGAGGGCTTTCATAGAGCGGCCTCCCCTGTTCCAGTATCTCGCGCAGGAAGCAATCGCCCATGGCCAGCCGCTTGCGAATCATGGCCGGCGTGCGGCAGAGCAGGTCCATTGGAAACGTGGCGTCCACCCGTATCCTGATCTTCGCCGCCTGGCG